>NZ_JBAIYR010000227.1:0-3672 GCF_036763145.1 Desulfovibrio sp. 1188_IL3213
GCCCTGTGAGGCCGGGGCTGTGCCGGCGCGGAGATCTGCCTGCAATCGGATCCCGCGCTGTATGCGCATGCCTCGCGGGGCGGGAAAACGGCCTTGCAGGCTGTCAGCATGGTTGAAAAGGCGTAAAAAACGCCGTGTTGCTTTATTCCGCAAGGTAGCTTTCAAAGAGCACGTCATCAATGTGACCTGATGAAAGATAGTCATTAAGAATGCTCGTCAGATCCCGCTTGATGTTGACAGCATTGTCGGGGTTAAGCAAGTAGTCGTCACTCTTGCCGCTCAGGTAAAAGAACAGGGCGTCACGCAGGGAGATCATTTTATGATCCATCTCGCCGCTGACGCTGGCGCGTTTGCTGATTGTCGAGAACTTGCACACCAGAAAACGGGTCACGCCGTTTACCTGGCGGGGAACCACAAAGGGAGCCATTTCTTTTATATAGTCTGTTGGCGGCACATCGGCAGGCTGCGACGGAACCACAATGACTTCGGGCTTGATTTCGAGGGGAGGCGGTGGCGGCGTGCGCAGAAAAAACCACCATGCGGCTGCGCCAAGCAACAGCAAAAGCACAGCGGCCCCGGCACCGATAATAAGGAGTTTTTGCTTTTTTCCCGCTTTGGGATCAGGAGGAACCTCGGCAGGAAGCTTTTTGTCGCCCTGTACGGCCGGGCTGGCGGCTTCCTGCTCTTCCTTCAGAAAAGGGGCGTCGTCAAGATCCAGTTCCACCTTGCGCACGGCCGGATCAGGCCCCGGTGAAATCTGCATTTCGTCCCTGGCGGGAGCATCTTTGACGTCAGTCTTGTTTGCCACAAGATTCTCCTGGCCGCCGCGTTGGGGCCTGTCGCCCGCAGGAACGCCCCTGCACCGGATCAGCCGAAGATTTTGTCGATCTTCTGTTTCATGGTGTCGGCAGTGAACGGCTTGACGATGTAGTTGGAAACCTTGGCCTGCACGGCTTCGATGATGTTTTCCTGCTGGGCTTCGGCCGTGACCATAAGAAAGGGAATGTGCGCGAACTGTTCGCTGGCGCGTACTTTACGCAGAAGGTCAATGCCCGTCATGTTGGGCATATTCCAGTCAGAAACAATAAAGTCTATTTTTTCGCGGTTGAGCACTTCCCATGCGGTGGTGCCGTCATCGGCCTCCACCACGTTCTGAAAGCCGATCTGGCGCAGAATGTTGCGCACAATGCGACGCATGGTGGAAAAGTCGTCAACCACAAGAACACGCATGTTGGGATTATAAGGCATGTTGAAAGCTCCTTAACGCCTGCGGGGGCGCCGTAGCGGGGCTTGCCGCGATGTTCGCGTCTGCCCGTTGCATCGTTATATGTCAGCGTCCTCACCATACAGGCTGACGAATTCTTTGCGCAGACGGCTCAGGGCCTGTGAATGCAACTGTGAAACGCGGCCTTCAGTGATGCCCATGACTTCAGCAGTTTCACGCATATTCAACTCATCAGTATAGTAGAGCGACAGTACCAGCTTTTCCCTTGGCGTCAAGCGGCCTATAAGCGGGGCAACTCTTTCCACCAGTTCACGAAAGGCTGTTTTGCGGTAAGGTTCTCCATCGGGTTCCTGAGCGTCGCCCGAAATGGTGTCTTGTATGGCATCCAGTGAAAGCCAGAGCTGGTTTTGCAGTGCTTCAAGCCCCTGGCGCACGTCCCGCAGGGGAAGGCCGGTAATGCCCTGAAGTTCTTCTTCCGTGGCCTGGCGGCCATGCTCGTGCTCCACCTTGCGCATGGCTTCGTCGAGAGTGCGCACACGCTGGCGCAGGGAACGGGGAAACCAATCCAGTCTGCGCAATTCGTCCAGCATGGCGCCGCGGATGCGGCTTTCAGCGTAGGTTTCAAAGCGTATGCCCAACTGCGGGCGAAACTTGCCCAGGGCCTCCATAAGGCCGAGCGTTCCGGAGCTGATGAGTTCACCAAGCTCCACGCTGCGCGGCAGTTTGGCCTTGAGCCGCAGGGCCAGAAAGCGGATTTTGGGGCCATAATGGCGCACCACGGCTTCCTGTTCTGCCGGAGAAAAATTTTCCCAGGCGGTTGCCCCGGTTTCGAGCGCTTCCCAGGGGCCGGGGGCCTGCGCTTGAGCTGTTCCGGTTTTCATGTTGCTATCCTTCCGGTTTTGCCTCTCTCACCCCGTGGCATGCTGGATGCCGGTTTTGCGCCGCTGCCCCTGCCCGCCAGGCTGTGCAGGACGCGTTATTCCACGTCAGGGTTGATGTCTGGACGGTGCTGACGCCCGTCTGCCGGGGCCGAAATGCCTCTGCTGAAGCAAAGCGCTCTTGAAACGTTCCAGAGCAATTTCACTTTGAAATTGCTCTGGCGGCTGCGTGAGCAGTCGCCCGCCGCAAAGATGCAAGCGCAATTTACTTGCGCGGTTAAGCAGCGAAGCGAGCGTGTCTTAAACTTTGAGAATGTACATTCTCAAAGTTAATCTACTCTAGCGGAAAAGCAGTTTTTTCCAGAAAAATTTGATGTTGCCGTCAAGGTTTTCAGGCACATCCCACTGCGTGATGCCTTGCGCCAGATCCATGACAGCACGTGACGCCGGGCTTTGCGGTTCGCTGACGCAGAAGGGCAACTGCTGCACCACGGCCTTGCGCACACCCGTATCGCGCGGGATGACGCTCACAAGTTCCAGCGAAACTCCGCTCAAAAAATGGTCGCAGGCTTGGGCCAGCCGCACAAACATTTCCTTGGCGGTCTTCTGGTCGGGGGCCATGTTGACGCATACCCTGAAGCGCTCCACACCGTGATTGGTCTTGAGAACCTTGATAAGGGCGTAGGCGTCCGTAAGGGAGGTCGGCTCCGGGGTGAGCACCACGAGGCGTTCCTGGGCGGCCATGTTGAAATACAGGACGTTGTCGCTGATGCCTGCGCCGGTATCTACAATGAGGTAGTCAAGGTCGTCTTCCAGTTCGTCCACGGCGTCAAGCAATTCCAGCTTCTGACCTGTGGAAAGGGTGAGCATTTCGCTCATGCCCGAAGAGGCCGGCAGGATGGAAAAGCCGTAGGGCGTGGGGAAAAGAATGTCGCTAACGCTGGCGCCCTCGTGGAAGAGGTGAAAAATGTTTTTCTGCGGCGTGAGGCCAAGCACCACGTCCACGTTGGCAAGCCCCAGGTCCGCATCAATGAGCACCACCTGTTTGCCAAGCTGCGCAAGGCAGATGGCGAGGTTGACCGAGATATTGGTCTTGCCTACCCCGCCCTTGCCGGAAGTGACGGAAAATACCAGGGGGAATGTGCCGCTCATCTGTGTGCTCCGCGTAGTTTAGGCCGTGCTTAAGCCGCCTGGCCGGGGATTTGCCTTTTAAAAATCAGTCGCCACACCAGCGGCTCCGTGGCCGGGGCAAGGCTTTCCTTGAGTTCCGCGCCATAAGACAGTGCCGATATGGGCAAACCGGCTGCGCACGCCACGTTGACTATAGTACCAAAGCTCACGGCTTCGTCCAGCTTTGTCCACACCAGGGACCCCGGGCCGTCGCACTTGTAGCGGTGCAGGAATGCCTGAATCTGCACGGCATCGCAATAGGGCGAAAGCGTCAGATGCGTGGCGGCGTCCACTTGCGCCAGGCCCATTTCTTCGCGCCACCGGGCAAGGCTTGTGGTGCGGTCAAGGCCGGGAACGTCAATGAACACGGCGTCGGCGTCGGCGGTGGCCTTCAGCGCT
>NZ_JBAIYR010000228.1:0-3654 GCF_036763145.1 Desulfovibrio sp. 1188_IL3213
CGCAGGCCCCGCGCTGGGCGGCATATTCCACGGTCAGGCCCGAGAACGGCTCCACACAGGCGCGCGGTTCGTCCTTGAGGGCCTCGCGGGCCATGTTCACGCGCTCTTCGTGGCTGAACAGGGGGCGTTTGGGCGTATTGTCGGCCACGGCCACGATAATCTGGTCAAAAACTTCGCACCCGCGCCGGATAAGGCTGAGATGACCATTGGTCAGCGGGTCGAATGTGCCGGGATACATGGCTATTCTCATGATGCTATCCAGATGCAGACGCGGGTCTGGCCCAGCAGCCTGTCGGTTTCCAGGGTAAAACCCTGGGGCACGGCAAAGCGCGCCTCCTTTTCAATCTCCGCCGTCACAAAGGCTCCGGGCGCAAGCCAGCGATGGGCCGCCAGAAGGCGCAAGGCCGGTTCCGCCAGTTTTTTGCGATAGGGCGGGTCCATAAAAACAAGGTTGTACGGCTCCTGCGGCGGCCGCTTGAGCACTTTGAGCACATCGTCTTTCACAAGCCCTGCCTCGAACTGCACGCCGAGGTTTTCCACATTGGCCTGAAGGCAGCGCATGGCTGCGGTTGAATTTTCCACCAGCAGGGCATGCGGAGCGCCCCGGCTGATGGATTCAAGGGCCAGGCTGCCGCTGCCGGCAAAAAGGTCCAGCACCCGTACCGTGGACCATACCAGCCCACGGGCGACGAGCATTGAAAAGAGGGCTTCGCGGGTTCTGCCCATGGCGGGGCGATAGCCTTCGCCCTCAACAGTTTTCAGAATACGGCCGCCAAGGCGGCCCGCTATGATGCGCATGATGTTTCCATTCTCCTACATGCGCGAAATGAGGCGCGTGAGAGCATAGTCCATTTTTTCCAGAGCTTCCTGCAAATCGGTCTGTTCCACCCAGGGGCGGGCTTCCACATCGGCCAGCTTGCCTTTGAACATGTCCCACTTGCGTTCCACTTCGCTGGTAAGAAAGCCCCAGTCCACCCTGGGATGGGCCTTGGTTTCGTGGGTGACGGTGGCCGTAACCTCGCAGCCGTCCAGCACCATTTCTTCAAGATAGGCGGCAATGCGCGGCTTGAGGCCAAACCGCTGATGGATAAGCCCGGCCAGCGTTTCCTGCGCCTTGATTTCGCCGTGGGTCAGCACTATCTGGGCGCAGTTGTGGGTCAGGGGGGCCAGCCAGTCCAGAAGCTGGCTTTGCCCGGCATGGCCGGAAAAGCCGTTAATGGTGAAAATGCGGGCAGCCACATCCATGTCTTCACCAAACAGGGTTATTTTTTTGGCCTTTTCAACAATTTTACGGCCGGGCGTGCCAACGGCCTGATAGCCCACAAAAACGATGCTCGCGCCGGGCTTCCAGATATTATGGCGCAGGTGATGGCGCACACGGCCCGCATTGCACATGCCGCTGGCGGAAATGACAATGGCCGGCCCCTTGTAGTCGTTGATGGCCTGGGAGTCCGCCACGGACAGGGTGTAGCGCAGGTTGGGCAGCGCAAAGGGATTGTCGCCGTTGTTGAGCAGCTTTTGGGCGGCATCGTCAAAAAGCTCGCGGTTGCGCTCAAAAACTTCGGTGGCGCGGATAGCCAGGGGGCTGTCCACATATACGGGCATGTCTTCGGGCAGCTTGCCCTGCTTGCTCAGGGTGTGCAGGCAGTACAGCACCTCCTGGGTGCGCTCCACGGCAAAGGCCGGAATGATGACTTTTTCGCCTTTGCCGTAGCTGTAGGCAATGGCTTCGGCCAGTTCCTGGTCGCTGCTTTCTTCGTTTTTATGGTCGCGGTCGCCGTAGGTGGACTCCATAAAAACATAGTCGGCCTGCGGCGGGCTTTCGGGGCTGCGCACAATGAGGGCCTGCGGGCGGCCGATGTCGCCGGAAAAGATGAGACTTGTGGTCTTGCCGTCTTCATCGGCCTCAAGGCGTACCGAACCGGAGCCGAGAATATGCCCGGCATCATAATAGGTGACGCGGATGCCCGGCGCAGGCTCAAATGTCTTGTGGTAGTCCACAGGAGAAAAGAGCGACACGGCTTTTTGCGCGTCCTCCACGGTGTAGAGGGCGGCGGGGGGATTTTTCAGGCCCCGGCGCATGTATTTTTTGGCTTCCCACTGGGCTTCCATTTCCTGGATGTGGGCGCTGTCCTGCAGCATGAGGTCCAGCAGTTCGCTGGTGGCCTTGGTGCAGTATACGGGATTATGAAAACCCTCGCGCACAATCCGGGGCAGAAGGCCCGAATGGTCTATATGCGCGTGGGTAATAAGCATGAAGTCGATATCCGTGGGCCGGTAGACTTCTGTTTCGCGGTTGCGGGCGTCAATGGCCTTGTTGCCCTGATGCATGCCGCAGTCAATGCAGAAACGCTTGCCGCATGCCTCAATCATGTAGCAGGAACCGGTCACGGTTTGCGCCGCGCCCAGAAATTGGACCTTCATCATGGCCTCCGGTAAGAGTTGGCGGCAAAAGGCCGCCGGATTACCGAGGCGGCAGGCGGTCTTTTGCGCGTCCGTTTTTCCGCCTTGGCAACGCTGTTTTCAAGCATGGCGCTGCGTTCCGGCTGTGTGCGGCCCGGTGTGCTTGGGCGCAGACGGTAAACGCCTTCGGCGCGGCCCTGTGTTGCGAAAAGCCGCACAGGACTTTTTTCCATAGCCGCTTGGGGCGCGTAGCGTCAAGTTGCCCGCCTGACCGCGCGGCCCATTGCGCTAAAGCTTCGCATTGCCTTTACGTACCGGGCCACATATACTGCGACCCTGATTACACTCCTGCCGCCCGCGGGCGGCAGGATACATTCATACGTTTGCGACCTGGCCGCGAGCCGGCAACAAGGCCGGATAAACCCGCTGCCCGGAATAATGGAAGATACAAAAGGAGTATCCATGCCTGAACTGCAGCAGAATATCGTAGACGATCTTGCCTCCGTGACCACCGAATCCTGGCGTACCTTCCGCATCATGGCCGAAATGGTAGAAGCCCTGGACATCCTCAATGCCCTCAAGGTCAACTGCATTTCCATTTTCGGCTCTGCCCGCAGCACCGCCGAAACGCAGGAATACAAGGATACGGAAAAAATTGCGAAACTTCTGGTAGAGGCCGGTTTCGGCATCATCACCGGCGGCGGCCCCGGCGTTATGGAAGCGGCCAACAAGGGCGCCACCGAGGCCGGGGGCGAGTCTGTGGGCCTGCACATCCACCTGCCGCACGAGCAGGGTTGCAACCAGTATGTTAAAACCCGCTGTAATTTTCGTTATTTCTTCATCCGCAAGTTCATGTTCGTCAAGTACGCCATGGCCTATGTGGTCATGCCCGGCGGCATGGGAACCATTGACGAGCTCTCCGAAGCTTTTGTTCTGGCCCAGACCGGCCGCACGCGCCCCTTCCCCATAGTGCTGTACGATTCCAGCTTCTGGAGCGGCATGGTGGAATGGCTGCGTAAAAACATGGCCGGACGCGGCTTTATCAATGAAAAGGAAATAGACCGGCTTATCACCGTGTGCGATACGCCGGAAGAAGTGGTCAACCATCTGCGCAAGATTGTCATCCTTTAGGATGCCGTATGTGGCGTGACATGCCGGACGCTCTTTTCCCCTTCCCCGGCGGGTCTCGCCCCCGGGGTGGGGGATTTCGCGCCTTTGCGCCTGCGGGGCCTGTGCCTGCGGCCCCGCCCG
>NZ_JBAIYR010000229.1:0-3639 GCF_036763145.1 Desulfovibrio sp. 1188_IL3213
GAGAAGAGTGTAGTATGATGGCTCAAGTCCAAAATCTCCTTGTGTGGCAAGTTGTTGTGGTAACTTCTTATACCACATACTGCTGAGATTTTGGACTTTTTTGTTACCCCTTAGCCGGACAGCAATGTTACGCGCAACAGTTACAAATCCATCATGCCAGCCATGCTCAAAGACCTAGACTGGCAACTCTCAGATGTGGGCATGCTGAGCACCATTTTTTATATCGTTTACGGCTCTTCCCGGTTTATTGGCGGCATCATGAGCGACAAAGCCAACCCACGGTATTTCATGGGTGTCGGCCTTATCATCACAGGCATTATCAATATTGCCTTTGGTATGAGCTCATCGCTGCTGGCTCTGGCCATTTTGTGGGGTCTTAATGCCTTTTTCCAAGGCTGGGGCTGGCCCCCCTGTACGAAAATTCTCACCACATGGTACTCGCGCAATGAGCGCGGCTTCTGGTGGGCAGTGTGCAACACCTCGCACAACGTGGGCGGCGCTATCATTCCCCTGCTGGCTGGCTGGCTGGCCATACACTATGGCTGGCGTTACGGCATGATTGTTCCAGGTATTATCGGCATTGTGGCCGGCATCATTCTTTGCATCATCATGCGGGACAAACCGGAATCTATGGGGCTGCCTCGTGTAGGCGAATGGCGCAAGGACGAGCTGGAACTTGAGCAGGTAAAAAAAAGCGAAAGCTCTCTCACCACATGGCAGGTACTACGCCGCTACGTGTTTACCAACAAATACATCTGGCTTTTGGCCATTTCCTACGTGCTTGTGTATGTCGTGCGCATTGGCGTCAATGACTGGGCCAATATGTATCTGGTGAAGGAGCACGGCGTCGACCTGCTTGTGGCCAACAGCGCCATCACCATGCTCGAGATCGGCGGCTTCATCGGCACCATCGTCGCCGGATGGGGATCGGACAAATTGTTCAAGGGCAACCGCATCCCTATGAACATCATCTTTATGCTGGGCATCATGTGCTCTGTGGGCGCGCTCTGGCTTCTGCCCTTAAGCTCCAAGCTCGCTCTGGGCTCCGTGTTTTTCCTTATCGGCTTCTTCATTTTTGGTCCCCAGATGCTCACCGGCATGGCCGCTGCCGAAGTTTGCCACAAGGAATATGCGGGCACGGCCACGGGTTTTGTGGGGCTTTTCGGATACCTGGGAGCGGCCTGCACCGGCCTGCCTTTAGCGATGATCATAGAGAGCACAAGCTGGAATGGCTTCTTTATCGTCATGACCGCAGCGTCATTGCTTTCGGCCATACTTATCGTGCCCATCATCGGCGGAAAAAAGTAAGTAACTACCGCAAGCTCTTGTTAACGGCAGGGAGTGTTTTCAACTCTTCCCAGGTATTACCCCTACCGTTTTCACTTGTTACGATGCCATGCCTACCCTACTTAAAACCAAGGAGAAACAATGAAACGCATCGCGACTCTTTTTCTTGCTGCCGGACTGCTGTTCAGCACGATTACCGGAGCCAGTGCAATTGACTTTAAAGCTATGGGGCAGTGGCGTATGGGGTTTGGTGTAAGCGAAATATCCCCCATAAAGCAGTACCGAAAGAGCGATAGCGCCAGCCAGACCAAGGGAAGCAAGGAGGATATCTTTCAGGCCGCCCAGAGATTGCGCATACAACTGGATGCGGTGGCCTCCGAAGCCTTGTCTGGAACAGTGTATTTTGAAATTGGCACGATGCAATGGGGCAAAAGCAAAAACGGCGCGGCCCTCGGCGCAGATGGCTCAGATCAGATAAAGCTCAAGCGCGCCTATCTCGATTGGGTTGTGCCTCAGACCGAAATTGGATTTCGCATGGGCATTCAGGGCGTTGAGCTCCCAAAGGTGGCAGGTGGTTCGGCGGTTATGAAAACTGACGTGGCTGGTGTAGCCGCTTCCTACAAGTTCAATGAAAATTGGGGCGCCACGGCCCTTTGGGCTCGCCCTCTTAACGACAACTACGATGGTGGCGATAATCCAGCGCACAAGAACTATCTGGACAATATGGACCTGTTCATTCTGACGGTTCCTATGCAGTTTGGCGGCATATCCGCAACCCCCTGGGTCATGTATGGCATGATTGGAGCCAATGCGCTTGACGGCTACAAAGACTCATGGAGCACGGCAGATGGCAACCTGGACTACACGCTGCGGCCTTACCCCAACATGACTGGCGGAAAAAACATTGGGAACACCAGCAAGGGGTATGGTAACGCGGTCTGGTTCGGGCTTCCACTTACTCTTTCGCTGTGGGATCCGCTGAAAATCGAAGTGGACCTCAACTATGGATACGTTGAAAGTATGGGACGCTTTGACGCGCAAAAAAACGGCGTAGTCAAACGCTCCTGCACCGAACGCCAAGGTTTTGTAGGCAAGGCCCTTGTTGAATACAAACTGGATTGGGGAGCGCCGGGCATCTTCGGCTGGTACGGCACTGGCGATAGTGGCAATCCCAAGAATGGATCCGGCCGTATGCCTTCCATCGTTCCCAACGGCAGCCTTACTTCCTTCATGGGCGATGGCAATATGGGCTGGATCCGTCAGGACTTTAACGTGAGCTATTCCGGCAGTTGGGGTATAGGCGCGCAAATGCGCAATCTGGGCTTCATCGACGACCTCACCCACACTTTGCGCGTGGCTTACTGGGGTGGCACCAATAGCACCAATATGGTCAAGTATATGGATTCTGCCTATGCGTGGAGCGGCGGCTGGAATAAATCTGACGGACCTTACTTGACAACCAATGACGGCCTGCTCGAATTTAATCTGATAAACAGCTATAAAATATACGAAAACCTTGAAATGAACATAGAGCTGGACTACATAGCCAACTTTATGGACAACGACACGTGGAAAAAGGCCGGGGCGCGAAACACCAGTTTTGACAAACAGGACGTATGGAAGGCTCAGATCATCTTTGAATATACCTTCTAAAGTGCTACCGGTTTTCAGATTGCTTGGCTTGCTGTCCGCCCTGCGCGAACTGGCGCAGGCCCTGGAAGACCCACCGCGGTTCTGACCCTGCGCATGGCCTGAAAACGATTGTTTCACAAAAAATCCCGCAGAAATTGCGGGATTTTTGCATTTGCGCGGAACAGCGGACGCAAGAACCTGAAGCAGGTATTTATGGACGGTCATCCTTTGTGCTGCCCAGCAGATGAGGCGCACGGCGCGATGCAGTTTGTTAGAGCAGTTTACGAATGAAACGAGTCAACTGCTCTGCAAGGATTTTCCTGAAAATCCTTGCCACGAAATGCGAGTAGGCAGGCTTTTGCCTGCCGTAAGCAAGCATTTCAAGTGTGAATTTCTCTAGACACGTGCCAGCGCGTTCTTTCGTACGACGGCATGGAGCAACAGTGGGAGATACCGGCAGGGAAGTTGGGGCGGAAGGAGTTTTGGAGGTGCGTGTGGAGGGCGAGAGGTGTCTTTTTGAAGGCCCGTGTGCAGGGCAAAAGAAGTTTCGAAGGCATCTTTGGAGGGCAAGAGTTCGCCTGTCCTGCGGGGTCGGTAGTGTCCAGAATTTTTCGCACATTTTGTAGCTACCATGTGGTGTCAGGTCTGGCGCTGTCTTGAAGCTGGCGCGTGCTTTGCGAGCGGGACGCTAAGTGGCGATCCCGCGCTGCAATGCCCGTG
>NZ_JBAIYR010000230.1:0-3637 GCF_036763145.1 Desulfovibrio sp. 1188_IL3213
ATCCAGGGCCGAGCGGATGAGTTCGCCTGTGCCGTAGCTTGTGGTCTGCAGGGGATTGCGCTGTTCCGGCGGCACAAGGCCCAGGCCGCTGGCCGTTGCCATTTCAATGACGGCCGTGCCGCCATCGCCTGTAAGGCCATAAAAGGCTTTTACGGGATTGCCGAGGGGTCCCCTGACCGTCACCGGCACAAGGGTTCCCTGGGTTGCTTCCACCATTGCTTCCACCGTGCCTTCGCCGCCGTCGGCCACGGGAACCTTGATATAGTCCGCCTTGGGGAATATCTCGCGAAAGCCCGACTCTATAAGCGTGGCGACTTGCAGGGCCGACAGGCATTCCTTGTATGAATCCGGCGCAATGACGATTTTCATGCAATGCTCCTTATGGCATTTTACGCTTGAGGCAGTCGCATGGCCGGAGTGCGCCAGCTTGCGACGGCTTGTGGGCATCGCCGCGCTGCGCAAGGCCGGATTTTTCACAGTTCAGGGCAGCAGCGCGACAGCCTGAAAAAATCTGGCGGCAGCAGGACGTTGAGGTCCCGATTTTGCTATTCATGTTTTTTCGTTGCAGGCGCACGGTTCCCGGGCAGAAAGGAACTTTTCCGCCCAGGAAGGCCGTGCGCTGTCCGGGTATGCCCGGATATATTGAGATGCCCGGACATTGCCGGGTATGCCCGCGCAGTCGCCCGAGGCGTTTCAGGCGGTAAATATTCTAGACAGTGTCTAGAGGAACATCTGCAGCAGCAGGGTTCCGCCCAGGCCCAGCACAGCGGCGATGGTCGTGCCCGCCGTGTAGGTAGCATACATGGATGCCATAGGAATGCCGAGTGATTCTTTGACGAACCAGAAGCCGGAGTCCGTCACCTGCGAAGCGCCGATGGCCCCGGCTCCGATGACGATAGCCATGAGGGCAGGGTCAAGCTGCGGGTTGGAGCCGAGCACCGGCAGGATAAGGCCCGCGGCTGTCATCATGGCCACGGTGGCGCTGCCGAGGGCAAAGCGCAGCGTGATGGCGATAATCCAGGCCAGGATGAGGGGGCTTACCTGAAGGCTGGTGAGCACCTGCTTGAGCACAAGGCCCACGCCGCTGTCGGTGATGATCTGGTTGAGCGCTCCCGCAGCGCCGATGACAAGCATGATGGACGCCAGAGGAGCCATGCCCGATTCGCTGAAGCGGCCGAGTTGATCCCAGTTGAAGCCGCGTGCGCGGCCCAGCACAAAGTAGGCCACCACTGCCGAGATGAACAGGGCGATCATGGGCGTGCCGATAAAGTTCACATAGGTCATGTAAACAGGGGGATTCTGCTTGTCGATGCTCAGTTCCACAACGGTTTTGGCAATCATGAGCAGCAGCGGCAGCAGAACCACGAAAAGCGTGCTGCCAAAGGGGGGCAGTTCCGATTCCTTGCGCGGCTCGGTGTCGGCATAGGCTCCGGTAAGGGGGACGGGGGGCAGCCGCCTGGCAATGAACTTGCCGTAAATGGGTCCGGCCACGCAGGCGGCGGGCAGGCCCACCAGCAGGCCGAAAAAGATGACCTTGCCCACATCGGCCTTGAGCAGGTCGGTAACGGCCATGGCCGCCGGATGGGGCGGCACGATGCAGTGCACCGTGGTCAGGGCCACCACAAGGGCCATGCCCACCTGGATAAGGGGCAGTTTGGATTCTTTGACAATGGAGAACATCAGCGGCGTGAGCAGGATAATGCCGACCTGAAGAAAGACGGGAATGCCGCAAACATAGCCCACGATCATCATGGCCCAGTGCGCCCGCGACTGGCCGAGAATGCGTATGAGGGTGCGCGCCAGCCTTTCCGCCGCGCCCGAAACCTCCATAAGTTTGCCCAGAATGGCCCCAAGGGCGAGAATGGGCGCCAGAAAGCCCAGAGTTTTGCCAAGGCCGCCTTCAAAGGCCACCACAATCTTCGCCAGCTCCATATTGTGGGTCAGCGCCAGAAACAGGCTTGCGGTGGTCAGTGAGACAAAGGCGTGTATCTTGAACCAGATGCACAGCACAATGACGATGGCGATAGCAATCGCCAGCATTGTCATTGAATAGCCGATTCCAAAAGCTTGAGCGGTTCCCATCATCACTCTCCCAACGGCGGTTGCGTTCTGGCCCGGCGAACTGCCGAGGCAGGGTGTGCAGGGGCAACAGGCTGCCCGCAGGGCGTCGGCGGCCTGATCATTTCAGTTCGTCCGGTTTCAGGCGTGAGCATGCCTGAAGCCGGGGGCGTACAGGGCGGCAAGGCGTATGGCCTCCACCATGCTTACGGCACTGGCCTGACCCTTTCCGGCAATGTCAAAGGCCGTGCCGTGATCCACGGACGTGCGCAGTATGGGCATGCCGAGGGTCAGGGAGATGGTGCGCTCAAAATCCACCATCTTGGTCGCGATATGCCCCTGATCGTGATACAGCGACAGCACCGCGTCCCATGCGCCCTTGAGGGCAAAATGAAAGACCGAGTCGGCAGGATTGGGGCCGTGTGCGTTGAGTCCGCGCTTTTTGGCCTCTTCAATGGCCGGAACGATCTCCACATCTTCTTCATTGCCGAAAAGGCCGTGCTCGCCGCAGTGCGGGTTAAGCCCGGCCACCACAATGGAGGGATTTTCAATGCCCAGCAGGCGCATGGCATCGGTGCAGCGGGTCAGATAGTCCAGAACGCGGTCTTTTTTCACGGCCCGGCAGGCGTCCACGAGCGAAAGATGGCGGCTGAGAAAGAAAACGCGCAGGCCATGCACCTGGAACATGGTCAGGGGATCGGCCGTGCCCGTGAGGTCGCCCAGGATTTCGGTATGCCCGATATAGGGCACGCCGCCCGCCTTGAGCGATTCCTTGTTGATGGGCGTGGTGGCAAGCACATGGGCCTTGCCCGCCAAGGTCAGCTCAACGGCCTTTTTGATATACTCAAAGGCCGCCTTGCCGCACTGCCCCTGAATTTTGCCATAGGCAAAATCGGCCAGATCCAGATTGTCCATATTCAGGATATTGGCTGCGCCTTCGCGCCAGCCATCGAGATTTTCATCAACCTCGTTGAAATCAGGGTTCACATGCATGAGGGCTGCGGCGCGTCGCATGATTTCGGTATTGCCCACCACAAGCACGCGGGCGGCTTCGGTTACCACCGGATCCACAAGAGACGCTGCCAGAATTTCCGGGCCGATTCCGGCCGGGTCGCCCATGGGGGCGCAAATGAGAGGTTTCATATGTTTTCCTTGTTTTTATGCGTGTTATGATGGGCGCTTGCGCGTGGATATCTTGGTAAAGAGGTATTCCACGCATTCCACCAGGCTGTTTTTGTCGCCCACAAAGCCGCCCTTGGTGATCATTGGCAGATTGTCCTGTACGCCGCCGATAATATGTCCGTAGACGGCAAGGGGCAGAACCTGGTCGCGTACCGTAAAGCCGCCTGCCCCCAGCGTGCGGATGACAGACACCGTGACTTCGCCGCCGGAGGTGTACAGGCCGCCGATGCGCAGATCTTTTCTGCGCAGGGCGCGGTCGGTCACGTCGGCAATGGCGTTATTGATGCGCAGCGAAATTTCCGCATGCGTGAGGTTCATCCGGCGCGACATGTCGTCCAGAGAAAACACGTCTTCCTTGCCCACGGCCGTGCAGATGCCAAGAACCGTGGCGTCCGCC
>NZ_JBAIYR010000231.1:0-3633 GCF_036763145.1 Desulfovibrio sp. 1188_IL3213
CGCGCTTTCCAGCGCGCCGATGCGGAACTTGCCGCCCGGGGCCATGCCCCGCACGCGGCTTTCGGCTTCTTCGGTGAGGGCCAGTATCCTGAGAGCGTATTGATGCAGGGTATGCGCCTTGTCTGTGGGGTAAAGACGTTTTTTTTCGCGCAAAAAAAGCTGTACTCCCAGGCTTTCTTCCAACTGAAGAATGCGCATGGTCACGCCCGAAGGAACGCGATTCAGGGCCTTGGCCGCAGCCGTGATGCTGCCTGTTTCCATCACGCTCACGAGCGTGCGCAGATCGGTCATTTCCATATGTTCACCAAAATTGAATATGCTTGTTATTTTTATTCAGTTGTCATGAACGTTTTCACCATTATATAGTCCCCGGCAAATGGCAAGTGCCGAAATTGTTCGCGCGGCGGCCCAAATGTGGTGGTATGGGAATGAAAGAGACATGGAAGTTTTTGTGGCAGATGGCCTTTCTGATGGCCCTTTTTTTGGCATCCAACTGGCTGGTGGGCTTTACGGGCCTGCCCATGCCCGGAAACGTGCTTGGCATTATAGTGCTTTTTCTTCTTTTGCTCACTGGTGTGGTTAAAGAGGAGCACATAAGCACGGCAGCCAATTTTTTGCTCAAGCATATGGTTTTTTTCTTTGTGCCCGTGGCTGTGGGCCTGATGCAGTGGGGCGGCGTTTTTTATGATTATGGCTGGATTTTGCTGGCAGCCGTTGTTATCGGGGCCATTTTGCCCCTGCTGGCAGTGGGGCTTTTGGGCAGAGCCCTGCGCCGCCGTACCCGCCGTAAGGAGGAAGAATCATGCAGTCCTATGTAAGCATAAGCACGGTTCTCTGCATCCTCGGCACGCTGCTGGCCTACATGGCGGTGCGCGCCCTGTACCTGCGCTACAAGCACCCCCTGATCAATATCGTGGCTCTTGGGGCGGCGATCATCATCACGGTTCTTGTGGTCTGTGATATCTCCTATGCCGTATATGAACCCGCCGCGAAAATCATGACCGTGTTCATCGGCCCTGCCACCGTGGCTCTGGCCTTGCCCCTGTATCGCTACAGGCAGGTACTTTTGCGCTATGTTCTCGCCATTCTGGGCAGCGTGTGCGCAGGGACCTTTGTGGCCATGTTTTCTGCGGGCCTGATAGCCCGGCTTGGCGGCCTGCCCCAGGAAGTGGTTATTTCCATCATACCCAAGAGCGTTTCCATCCCCTTTGCCATCGAGATTGCAGGACTTTACGGGGGCATACCCTCTCTTGCGGCAGCCTTTGTGGTAGCCACGGGAACCCTTGGTTCCCTCATGGGCGGCTGGACGCTGAATCTTGCGGGCGTGAAGGATCCGTTTGCCCGTGGCCTGTCGCTCGGCACGGTGTCTCACGCGCAGGGGACGGCGGCAGCTTTGCAGGAAGGTGAGGAGCAGGGCGCCATGGCCGGACTGGCGCTTATTCTGGCGGGCATTATCACCGCGGCCATCGCTCCCGTGGTGGTCTGGATGGTGCTGCGTTTTCCTGCCGTGGGCTAGAGCAATTTCACTTTGAAATTGCTCTGGCGACTGCGCGAGCAGACGCCCGCCGCGAAGGCGTAAGCGCAATTTATTTGCGCGGTTAAACGCCGAAGCGAGCGTGTTTTAAACTTTGAAAATGTATATTTTCAAAGTTAATCTGCTCTAAGGGCAAGACTGGATTGTCGCCTGGCTCGGGTCTGGGTCAGGCCCGGACGAGGCTATGGCTTGGACCCGGCTGGCCTTCAGCTTGCTCGAGGCACGGGGTATCGCCTGGTAACTTGGGCGTAAGCTTGGTGGAAGATTTCAGCCCGCAGACAGCGCTGTTCTTACCAGAAACGGCTTACACAAGGCGCGCAGGGTGGCATCTGTACCGGGTGAGTAAAATTTACTCGGCAAGCTGTTTCGGTGGGTAAAATTGCCGCATATTTCGTCAGGGTCGCCAGAGTGTGTTTTTATAAATAATAAATAAATATAATATGTTGTATAAATAATAATGTCTGGCACGGCTCTTGCCATTAGTAGAGTGCTCCCACTAATGGCGTAGCCGGCCAGCCTTCCAGGCAGAGGTTGACCGCGGATTGGATTGTCCACACCCTCCTCCTGTGACAACCCCCGAGGCGTCAGGCGGGCGCACCCAGAAAGCCCGCCTGACGCCAATGCTCGTCAAAGCTTGCCCTGTTGTGCAAACCCCAGAGACCCGCCCGGTAATACCGGGCGGGTCTCTGGCTTTGGCGCAGTTGAGCCGTTTGGGCAGTTGCTGCATCTGGCGCAGTTGCGGCAATCGCAGCAGTTACTGCCGTCGGCCCAGCTGCCGCAAGGGGCGGCCTTTGCGGGTCAGGCCAGCTTCAAGAGCATGGCCCCGCACGCGACCAGTATTACGGCAATTCCCCGCCAGATCGTAAATTTTTCATGCAGCAGAATCACGGCCAGCAGCATGCCGAAAATCACCGAAGTTTCACGCAGGGCAGCCACCATGGCAATGGGGGCCAAGGTCATGGCCCATATGGCTATGCCGTAGGAACCCAGCCCCGCCAGCCCGCCAAAAAGCCCGATGGCAGCCCTTTTTTGCACATAGCGCAGGTAGGTCATGCCGTGCCGCCGCAGTATGAAGACGTGCAGCGGCACGATGTTGAGCACAAAAATCCAGCAGGCATAGCTTATGGCATTGCCGCTGTGCTGCGCGCCCAGGCCGTCGGCCAGGGTGTAGCCCATAATGACAAAAGAGGTGCGCAGTGAAATGAACACGGCATTCCTGCCTGCGCCGCGCTGCGCGTTGTCCCTTGCAAGGCAGAAAACGCCGCAGCACAACGTAAGCACGCCGCACCATGCGCCGAGGCTCAGTGATTCTCCAAAAAAAAGCATGGCCAGCGATGTAAGCAGCGGGGCGCTGCCGCGCATGATGGTGTAAGCAAAAGTAAGGTCTACCTTCTTGTACGCCTCAGCAATGCAGATATAGTAGGTGAAGTGGCAAATGCAGGACATGCCGAGATAGGGCAGGCAGGCAGGGTCAAGAAGGGGAAGAAAGGGAACAATGCATGCCGCGCCAATGCCTGCGCCAAGGGCGTTAAGGCCGGTTTCGAAGAGTTTGTTTTCTCCGCCCTTGACGATGATGTTCCACAGAGCGTGCAACAGGGCGGCAAAGAGGACAGTAATAACAATATACGCTGGCATGAAAAATTTCACTACGCCCATTGTCGTGCTTTGGCAAACCCTTATTCCGGGTTCTTGCCAGCGGTTTGCGCTTGGGCATTTTACAGCCGCACTTTTGCAGAAGTGGTTTAAATCAGTTTCGGTTCATCTTGAGATATTTTTCTCAAAAT
Source organism: Desulfovibrio sp. 1188_IL3213 (assembly GCF_036763145.1). NCBI lineage: Bacteria > Pseudomonadati > Thermodesulfobacteriota > Desulfovibrionia > Desulfovibrionales > Desulfovibrionaceae > Desulfovibrio > Desulfovibrio sp. 1188_IL3213. The sequence goes on from NZ_JBAIYR010000231.1 coordinate 3,319, forward strand.
GATGCTGTAGTGCATCCCCTGGAGGTTGAAAAAGGGCCGAAGCTGAAATGAAATATTTTCAATAATCTGAAATAAAAAGAAATATTTTAACGTGTGGTCTTGGCATATGTCTTGCTTTTCTTACGGCAGCGCCTGCCAAGTGCTGATTTTATTTTGTCGATCAAAATTTTTCGTGGAGCACCATTAACCTTCAAGGAGCCTTACAATGAAGTTTCAGGGTATGACTATCGGTGTGCCGAAGGAAATCATGCACGGCGAACGCCGCGTGTCCGCGACTCCTGACACCGTCAAAAAGATGGTTGCCGACGGCGCCAC
>NZ_JBAIYR010000232.1:0-3604 GCF_036763145.1 Desulfovibrio sp. 1188_IL3213
TTGCGCAAAAAGGCCGCCCCGCCCGCCATAAGGGCTTCGCGCTCCAGCCGGGCTTTTTCTTCCACCAGCCGTTTTTCGACCATTTCTTCGGGAAAAACCTGAAAATCCGGCGGCTGAAAACGAAAATGGCTTTTGCAGGCCAGCAGGGCGCGCCCGTAGGCCGCCACCTGATCAGAATCAGGGTCAGTGGCGAAAAGTTCGGCAAACCACTGTGCCGGGGCCAGAGCCACTTCGCCCTGCGCCAGTTCCCACGCGTCCATCACAGGCACTTCGGCCGCCAGTTGCTCGCGGCTTTTGCGGTGCTGTTCAAGCAGACGCACGGCGTCTTCCTTGCCCAGATCAGCGCTGTACATGGGGCCAAGCCACGGCAAAAGGCGCGGCGCATTGAGCCGCGTTTCCCGCCGGTTGGGCAGCAAAAGGCGCAAACGGCCTCCGGCCTCTTCAGTAATAAGGGCAATCTGAACGGCATTGCCCTCCAGATACTCCACCACGCAACCCGGCGCTGGGTAGCGCACACAATCCGACATGCCTGCTCCTTCAGAGGCGCGCCACATAACCATGCATCCACACGCCTTCGACAGGGACAATCCTTTATTTTTTCTTTTCTGGCAAGTGCCGGCACGCCGGTAACCGTGCGTACATGCCGCTTTTACCGGACCCGGGCCGCGCGCCGCACTGGACGAGACCCCCTGAAGCCGCTATAATAGGTCTTCTCCGGAAAACTTTTTTCCGCGCGGTCAGCGCGAGTCGGCGGGAGCATATGAGCAATATTATCCATCAAAGCGGAGGCAGCCGTACCCTGGTCATGCAGGAGCCTGAAACCCCCCAGCTCTACCGTGAACTTTTCCCCTATACCAGTATCTGCCGCACTTCGTTTGACGAAGTGCTGCTGGCCCCGCGACCTGCGGAACAGATGCGCATCACCGACACCACCTTTCGTGACGGCCAGCAGGCTCGCCCGCCGTATACGGTCAAGCAGGTGGCGAAAATGTTTGATTTTCTTCACCGCCTTGGCGGCAAGACGGGGCTTATCACGGCTTCGGAATTTTTTCTGTATTCCGCCAAGGACCGCAAGTGCATCGACGTGTGCCGTGCGCGCGGCTATCGCTTTCCGCGCGTGACAGCCTGGATACGCGCCACCAGGGATGACCTCAAGCTGGCCCGCGATATGGAATTTGACGAAACCGGCATGCTCACCAGCGTGTCGGACTATCACATCTTTCTCAAGCTGGGCAAAACCCGCCAGCAGGCTATGAACATGTACGTGGGCATGGCCGAGCAGGCGCTGGAATGGGGCATCATACCCCGCTGCCACTTCGAGGACATCACCAGGGCCGATATTTACGGCTTTTGCCTGCCCCTGGCCCAGAGGCTCATGGAGCTTTCCAGCCAGAGCGGCATGCCCGTAAAAATTCGCCTGTGCGACACCATGGGCTACGGCGTGCCATACCCCGGCGCAGCCCTGCCCCGCTCCGTGCAGCGCATTGTGCGCGCCTTTACCGACGAGGCGGGCGTTCCCGGCCAGTGGCTCGAATGGCACGGGCACAACGACTTTCACAAGGTGCTCGTCAACGGCGTCACAGCCTGGCTCAACGGCTGCGGCGCGGTCAACAGCACGCTGTTCGGCTTTGGCGAACGCACGGGGAACACTCCCCTTGAAGCCCTGCTTGTGGAGTACATTTCCCTTACGGGCGACGACGCCGCCGCCGACACCACGGTTCTGCACGAAGTGGCGCAGTTTTTTGAAAAAGAGCTGGACTACCGCATCCCCCACAACTACCCCTTTGTGGGACGCGACTTCAACGCCACCAGCGCGGGCGTACACGCCGACGGTCTGGCAAAAAACGAAGAAATATACAATATTTTCGACACAAAGCATCTGCTGGGCCGCTCCGTACCCATCATCATCACCGACAAGACGGGCCGCGCGGGCGTGGCCTACTGGATCAATACCAACCTCAATCTGGAAAAAGAGCGGCACATATCCAAAAAGCATCCTGCCGTGGGCAAGATATATGATGCCATCATGGCTGTTTACGAAGAAACCGGGCGCACCACCAATTTCTCGCATGTGGAAATGGAAGCGCTGGTGCAGCGCTTCATGCCCGAACTCTTTGTCTCCGAATTCGACAACATGAAGCAGCTTGCGGGTGAACTGGCCGCCAACCTGCTTGTACGCCTTGCCCGAGACAGGGACCTGCTGGACTTCGGTGAAAAGGCCCATGCCAAGATATACGCCTTTGAGCGTGAATATCCCTTTATCCAGTATTGCTACCTCACGGACGCCACGGGCAGTCTCAAATGCTCTGCCATCACCGACCCCACGTACAAGGAAACCTACGACGCCCTGCCCATCGGCTATGACTTCTCCGGCCGAGAATGGTTCAAAAAACCCATGCAAAGCGGCGATCTGCATATCATGGACGTGTACCAGTCGCACTTTACCAACAAGCTCATCATCACGGTTTCCTGCGCCGTCACCGATGAAAAAGACAATATTGTCGGCGTGATCGGTGTGGACATTCAGCTTGAGGAACTGCTCAAGCGCGCCCGCTCCCTCAAGCACGAGGTCGGCGGCGAGGACGATGGGGACTAGACCGCTTTCAGCATCAGACCGGGGCCGGGCTTATATGACCCGGCCCTGCTTCATAATTCACAGCTATTACATAAGGACGGGGGAACATGCGCAAGACTGTGTACTGGATCGAAGGCGACGGCATTGGCCCGGAAATCTGGCAGGCCGCCCGCCCGGTCATTGAAGGGGCCATTCGTGCCGCCGGGGACGACCTTGCCCTTGACTGGGTGGAACTGCTGGCTGGCGACAAGGCCGTGAAAGAATGCGGCAACCCCTTGCCCGAAGCCACCCTGGAAGCCCTGCGCCATGCCGGACTTGCCATGAAGGGCCCCTTGGGAACGCCCGTGGGTACAGGCATCCGCAGCCTTAACGTGGCCCTGCGTCAGACCCTGGACCTTTACGCCTGCATCCGTCCTGTGCGCCACTTTGAAGGGCTGGAAACCCCGGTCAAGCATCCCGAGCGCGTCAACATGGTCATCTTTCGTGAAAATACCGAAGACGTGTACGCGGGCGTGGAATTTGCCGCCAATACCCCCGAGGCGCGCAAGCTTGTGGCCTTTTTGCGCGACGAACTGGGCGTGACCAAGGTCAGCGACGAGGCCGCCGTGGGCATCAAACCCATGACGGAAGCCGGCTCCAAACGCCTTGTGCGCCGCGCCCTGCGCTTTGCCCTGGACCAGAAGCAGGAAAGCCTCACCCTTGTGCACAAGGGCAATATCATGAAGTTCACCGAAGGGGCTTTTCGCCAGTGGGGCTATGACGTGGCCGCCCAGGAGTTCGGCGACTGCACCTGCACCGAAAAAGAACCTGTGGCCGGACGGCTTGTGGTCAAAGACCGCATAGCCGACGCCATGTTTCAGGAGGCGCTGCTGCGCCCCGAACAGTATCAGGTGCTGGCAACGCCCAACCTCAACGGCGATTATATCTCCGACGCGCTGGCAGCCCAGGTAGGCGGCCTCGGCCTTGCGCCGGGCGTGAACATGTCCGACACGCTGGCCTTCTACGAAGCCACCCACGGCACGGCCCCCA
>NZ_JBAIYR010000233.1:0-3588 GCF_036763145.1 Desulfovibrio sp. 1188_IL3213
TCAGAGGGCCTTGGCACGCCGGCACGCACGCTCCATGGCGGGAACTTCCGCCAGCGGTTCGGGCGGAAAAACAAAACGCCTGTCCCAGGCGGGAAAAAATTCCTCCTGCTCCACAAAGCACCAGGGTCCGGCGGGCCGGTGCGTTTCCGGTTCGGCCCCCCGGGGCATGCGCCCAAGAACGAGTATGCTGCGCCCGTGATCCATGATTAACCCTTGCTTCCGCTTGCCAGGTCAGACCAGTGCAGCACAGTGTCTTCCGCCAGGTCATGCCGGGCGCACATACCCAACACTTCGTCGTAATTGCGCGGCGAAATGCCGTGGGCCGGGCGCTTCCATGTCAGGTCGGCGGCAGTGATGCACGTACCGGCAGGAACGGCGCGCGCCGTGACCAGAGAGCGGCGGGCGTGCTGTCTGGCCGGTTCTTCTTCCGGCAGGGCGCGCAGGTTCAGATCGCCCACACTGGCAAGAGTGGCGTTGAGCCTTTCAAAGAAGTGCCGCAGGTCATTCTTGTCCATGGCGTGATAATGGTCATTGCCGGGCAGGGACTTGTCGTGCGTAAAGTGTTTTTCAAGCACGCGCGCGCCCAGCAGGGTGGCCGTTTCAAGAATGTGCATGTCCCTGGGCAGGGTATGGTCGGAATAGCCGATGGCGTGCTGCGGGAAGTGACGGGCAAGAGCCGGAATCATGCCCAGAGCGGCATTTTCGTCCGCCGTGGGATAATTGAGCACGCAGTGCAGCAGGGCAAGCTTGTTGCCCCTGGCTTCAATCCATTCCACAGCCTCGGCTATTTCGTGCAGATGGGCCGCGCCCGTGGAAAGCAGGATGGGTTTGCCGAAATCGCAAAGAATGCGAATAAAGGGCTTGTTGGTAATATCCGACGAGGAAATCTTGAACACGTCCATAAGATCATTGAGAAAATGAGCGGACTCCACATCAAAGGGCGTGGACAAAAAGGCTATGCCCGTTGCGTCGCAATGTTTCTTGAGCGCTTCAAATTCATTTTTCCAGAACGAGTCGTGCTTTTTAAACAGTTCATACTGGCTGCGGGTCGGCTCCTTGCCGGTATCCCAATAGGCCGGAGAATCCTTGGAGGCCAAGGTTCCCGCCCTGTAGGTCTGAAACTTGATGGCGTGCGCGCCGCCTTCGGCGGCCTCGTCAATAAGTCTGCGGGCAATATCCATGCTGCCCTCATGGTTCACTCCGGCTTCGGCAATGACATAGGGAACGGGAATGCGCGTTTCGGGGGCAGGAACAGCAAATATATCCATGAGTTTCATGCTCATTTCCTCACTGGTGAATTTTAGATTTTCAGTATACTCCCTTGCTGTGCAAAAGAAAAGCAGGGCCACAGGGCGACGCCTATAACCAACCTAGATAACTAGAAAATTTTATATCCTCTTTGCCAACTACACATGTAATTCGTCGTTTTTACAACATATGGACAACTTTGCCTTTGCGCCGCACATGCATTATATTGATCAGTCGCCACGTCACAGGCACACAACAATTCTTTCCGCCTACAGTGCGGTACGCCGTTTTTTGGATACATCTATTATGCAAAAGAATGTCACGGGCTATTCCGCCGCCCTTCTGGCCGTCATCATCTGGTCTGGAAATTTTGTAATCGCACGAGCGGTGGCGGGCCTCATACCCCCCTGGCAGTGCAACTTCTGGCGCTGGCTCATTGCCCTGATCGTCCTGCTGCCCTTTGCCGGAAAGCACTGGCGCACAGACTGGCCCGCCATCAAGAAAAACTGGCGCGAACTATCTCTTTTGGGCATTCTTGGCGTCACCCTGCTCAATACCTTTATCTATAAGGCCGGACAAACCACAGAAAGCATCAACATGGCCCTGCTGGTTCCCACGGCCCCGGTGGTCATACTGATTCTCTCGCGTGTGCTCTATAATGAGCCAATCTCGCCGCGCCGCCTGGCTGGCGTGCTGGTGGTTCTTGCGGGCGTGATAATACTGGTCAGCCGCGGGCAGTGGGATCGGCTGGCCCATCTGCGCTTCAATGAAGGAGACCTGTGGGCTCTGGGCGGCGTGCTGTGCTTCGGCCTCTACTCCCTGTTCATACGCCGGCGCAGCCCCGACATCTCGCCTGTGGGCTTCAGCATATCCACGTTTGCCCTGGGCCTGCTCTACTCCCTGCCCTTTACCGCCATTGAGGCATTCATGCTGCCCCTGCCGCAACTGTCCACAACCCTTGTCATCAGCGTGCTTTACGCAGGCATCGGCTGCTCTGCCCTGTCGTTCTGGCTGTGGACCGTTGCAGTTGACCACATCGGCCCGGTGCGGGCGGGCATGGTCTATTACAGCCTGCCCGTTTTCGCGGGCATCTCCGCAAGCATTGTCCTGCACGAGCGTGTGGCCCCGGCCCAACTGGCGGGCGGTGCGCTGGTTATCAGCGGCATCATCATCGCCACGCTGGTTTTGCCCCAGCATAAAAAGAAAGCCTGAAAACACCTGCGGCACTGCCGCCAAGGAGCATCCTGATGAGCACACAGCCCATACGTATTGTGCTGGCGACCCACAATGCGGGAAAAGTACGCGAGTTGGCCGACCCGCTGGCCCGATTCGGCGTGGAGGTACTGAGCCTTGAGGCTTTTCCGCATATTGGAGAAATTGAAGAAACCGGCGTCACCTTTGAAGAAAACGCCTGCATCAAGGCGCGTGAGGTTGCCCGCCTGACCGGGCTTGTGAGCATTGCCGACGATTCCGGCCTGGAAGTGGATGCCCTGGGCGGCAATCCCGGCGTCTATTCCGCCCGCTATTCCGACGATTGGCCCAGCCAGCCCGATGAAAGCCGCGATGCCCGCAATATCCGCAAACTGCTGCACGAATTGGCCGATGTTCCGGAGAGCAAAAGAGGTTGCCGCTTTGTGAGCTGCATGGCCTGCGTACGCCCCGACGGGGCGGAAATGGTCGTTCGCGGCGACTGGGAAGGCACGTTGCTTTTTGCCCGGCGCGGACAGAATGGGTTTGGATATGATCCTGTTTTCTTTGACAAAGACGTACAAAAAACCGCAGCAGAACTGACCCGGGACGAAAAAAACGCCCGCAGTCACAGAGGCAACGCCCTGCGCGCCCTGCTTGCCAAATGGCAGGATTTTATGAGCGTATAACCGGCCGTGCCGCCATGCGGCAGGCGGCGGCAGACGGGGCAGCTTCTGCTTTTCGCGCTTTCCTGTTATAGCATTTTCGCCTTGAGAATATCTGTTCTCAAGGCTTCCAAGACGCCCGCTCCGGCGTTTAACCGCGCAGATAAACTGCGCTTACGCCTCCGCGGCGGGCGTCTGCTCCCGCATCCGTCAGAGCAATTTCAAAGAGAAATTGCTCTGGAAGCATATTCACTTTGCGTCAAAAAATAATGCGTTGCCACAGGCCAGACTCTTTTCCGCCCGGCCCTCAGCAAGGCACGCAACCTGCTGCACCGCCCAAAAAACATTCAGAAAGGCAAACCCTGAAGCCGTGAGTACCCGCATGCCACAGTCGCCAGCCACCCCCGATCCGGCTCGTCCGCACCAAACAGACGCCAACTTTGCCCGGCCGGATGCGGAGCAGCCCCACACCGGCAGCCGGAGCAGC
>NZ_JBAIYR010000234.1:0-3581 GCF_036763145.1 Desulfovibrio sp. 1188_IL3213
TGGGCTATCTTGCGACTTTGCTTGGGCATGGGGCCTCCCCCGGCGGGCTGGAAGCCGGACTGCGGGCGTAAAGGGCCGTCCGGCACGTTAAGAATGAAATTTTTAAGGTATGCTACACAAAAAAACAGGTATTGTGTACCCCAAGATCTCACAATCGGGCAGTAAGGATTACCGGCGCGCTTGCCCCATGTGCCGGTTTTGCGGTCCTGGCCGCCATTACGGCCGCCCTGTCCGGTCTGTTGCGGAAAACGTAAAAAGCGTGCGGGCCGGGAGCACTGCCCGGTCCGCACGCCTGATCTTGCCGCCGATCGCCCGCGCGGGCGTGTGCAGCTCATCTCGTGTGCCGCGCTTTTACGGCTTTCTGGGTTCCTTGGTCAGGTCGTCGGTGCTTTCCTTGGCATGGCGCACAAAAATGGCGGACGTGCCGGGCATTTCACCCAGACCCTTGAGGTGGGCCTCAACCTTTATGCCCGCTTTTTTAAGCTGCGCGGCCCACGAGTCGTCCTCGTCACCTGCAAGGTCGTTGCGGGCGTGGTCCCCGGCAACCAGCATCAGCGGAGCCAGCACCACCTGTTTGACCTTGGCGGCCTTGAGTTCCTTGAGCAGGTCTTCAAACGTGCGCGCGCCTTCCACTGTAGCCATGTGAACGTTTTTGTCCGTGTCCTTGAACACGGCCCGCACGCCTTCAAAGGCAAGGTCGGCGCGCCCGTGGCTTTGGCCGTGACCCATAAGCACAAGGGCCGCGCTTTTGCCGCGCGCCTTCCTGGTGTCGGCCAGCAGAATGGCAGCCAGTTCCTGCGCGTCGCCCTTGGACTCCAGCAGGGGGCGGCCCAGGAAAACCGCGTCGAAGCGGCCGGGATGCTTGCTTACGTCAAGCAGCACCGCACGCTCAAGAGCAGAAAATTCTTCGCCGCCCAGCACATGCAGCGACTGCACGCGCACGACCTTTACGCCGTCCTTGGCAAGCTGGGCCATGCCGTCGCTGATGCCCCCCACGGGCTGACCCTGTTCGGCCAGTTTTTTACGAATGATCTGCGAGGTGTAGGCCCACACCACAGGAGAATCGGGAAAGGCTTTTTTAAATTCCGCATCCACGGCCTTGAAGGCGGGCATGCCTTCGGGAACGCTGGTCCCAAAGGCTACCAGCAGTATGCCTTCTTTGGGGGCCTCGGCGGCATGGCTTGTGCCTTGCAGGCAAAGGCCCGCGAGAAGCAGCAGAACGAAAAGCAGTGGGCGAAGCCCGTGGTGTGACAGAATACGCGGCATGGCAACCTCCTCAATTTCGCGTTGAAAGGTTCGCAAAGGGCATCGGCCCCGGCGGATATTCGGACTTGAGGGTTGTGGGGCCGCATGGCCCGCGCCTTGGCTTCGCCTTCACCGCATGTGCGACTGGCTGTCGCATGCCGCTCTTCGGAGCAGCATGAAGAAGCGTTGTCCCCTCTTACCGCAGCGCGACTGTTTTCGATTTGCACGAAATTCCCCGCCAAAACGACAGAGGACAACAGGGCGCGGTAAATGTCAAGGCAGGCGATGGCTTGCGCCAACCGGGGAAATACAGGGAGTTCGGAACCGGTTTTCGGCTCCGGAGGCCATTTTTGGCGGATTTTTCCTTGTTCTTTCGGCAAAATTCTGGTACTTATGCGGCCTCCCTTGTATTGGGGAAATCATGTTTGGAGGCTGGACATATGGCAGGTTTGGAAACCGGGCACGAAACCGAAATGAATTTCGAGAGTGCCCTCGAAAACTACCTCACTTCCGATTTTGGCGACCTTGAAGAAGGCTCTATCACCAAGGGCGAAATCGTCCGTGTGGATGACGACAATGTGCTGGTGGACGTGAACTTCAAGTCCGAGGGGCAGATTCCCACGGCCGAATTTCGCGATGCTGCCGGCAACATCGGCGTTGCCGTGGGCGACAAGGTGGACGTGTACGTTGTTCGCAAGAACGAAAACGACGGAACCATCACCCTTTCTTTTGAAAAGGCCAAACGCATGCAGGTTTTCGACCAGCTCGAAGACGTGCAGGAAAACAACAGGGTCATCACGGGCCACATTGTGCGTCGCATCAAGGGCGGCTACACTGTGGACATCGGCGGAGTAGAGGCCTTTTTGCCCGGTTCCCATGTGGACCTGCGCCCTGTGCCGGACATGGACGCCCTGGTCAACCAGGAGTTCGAGTTCCGCGTGCTCAAGATCAACCGCCGCCGCAGCAACGTTATCGTTTCTCGCCGCGTGCTGCTTGAAGAAGAGCGCGATTCCAAACGTCAGGATCTGCTGCGCACCCTTGAAGAGGGTCAGACCGTGGAAGGCAAGGCCAAAAACATCACCGAATACGGTGTGTTTGTTGACCTGGGCGGCCTTGACGGGCTTCTGCACATCACCGACATGAGCTGGAAGCGCATCCGCCATCCCAAGGAAATGATCACCATCGGTCAGGAACTGACCCTCAAGGTTCTTTCCTTTGACCGCGACAACAACAAGGTTTCCCTGGGTCTCAAGCAGCTCGTGCCCGATCCGTGGCAGGACATTTCCGCCCGCTTCCCCGAAGGGGCCAAGTGCTCCGGCAAGGTCACCAACCTGGTGGACTACGGCGCTTTTGTGGAACTGGAACCCGGCGTGGAAGGGCTTGTGCACATCTCTGAAATGTCGTGGACGCGCAAGCTGCGTCATCCTTCCCAGATGGTTCACACCGGCGACGAAGTCGAAGTGGTCATTCTGGGCGTGGACGGCGAAAAGAAGCGCATCAGCCTCGGCATGAAGCAGGTTCGTCCCAACCCCTGGGAACTGGTTGCTGAAAAGTATCCTGAAGGAACCATCCTTGAAGGCGTCATCAAGAACATCACCGAATTCGGCATGTTCATCGGCATTGAAGACGGCATTGACGGCCTCATTCACGTGTCTGACATCTCCTGGACCAAGAAGGTGCGCCACCCCAACGAAATGTACAAGGTGGGCGATACCGTGCAGGCCAAGGTGCTGACCGTTGATCAGGAGAACGAAAAGTTCACCCTGGGCGTCAAGCAGCTGGTGGACGATCCGTGGGGCCATGTGCCCACCACCTACCCCGTGGGCTGCACCGTCAAGGGCATCGTGACCAACATCACCGACTTCGGCCTCTTCGTTGAAGTGGAAGAAGGCATTGAAGGGCTGGTGCACGTTTCCGAACTGTCCAGCAAGAAGGTCAAGACCCCGGCTGAAATCTACAAGGAAGGCCAGGAAATTCAGGCCAAGGTCATCCATGTCAGCGCTGAAGAGCGCCGCCTGGGCCTGTCCATCAAGCAGATTCAGGAAGTGGAAGACCGCCGCAAGCCCAAGGAATTCCATTCCGGGCCGCAGGAATCCGGCCAGAGCCTGGGCGATCTGCTCAAGCAGAAGTTTGAAGAAAGCGAAAACAGCTAGCCGCTGTTTCCAGATAGTAAAGGGCGCTCCCGTGGGAGCGCCCTTTTCATTATGGCTTTAGAGCAGTTTCACTTTGAAATTGCTCTGGCGACTGCGCGAGCAGGCGCCCGCCGCGAAGGCGTAAGCGCAATTTATTTGCGCGGTTAAACGCCGAAGCGAGCGTGTTTTAAACTTTGAAAATGT
>NZ_JBAIYR010000235.1:0-3569 GCF_036763145.1 Desulfovibrio sp. 1188_IL3213
GCCGGCCATATCCATCACAGCGCCACATCAAAATCAGCCATGAGCTTTCTTGAGTTTCCGCTGGATTGCGCATATGATGCCGCTCTACGTCAAGAGCAATTATGCAGTCGGAGTTCGCATGCTTGAGACGGGCTGAACCTCAAGGCCCGGATGGCGTACGGCAACAACAGCCTCAACCTTTCTGACATCCACGCCCGCGTGGACGACATAACCCTGCGCGGACAGTTCCGTCTGGGCCTTGAACCCGGCAAACCCCTGTCCATAACGGCGGATGTTCAGCTCAGCGCCATCAATCTGGATAATTACCTGCCCCTGCCCGATACCGCCGGAAAAAACGGCAAAACGGGTGCCGCGCCCGCAGGCGGAGCGGCAGCGGCAAGGAGCAGTGAAGCGGGCAAAATTCCCATGCCGGACATCAATATCCGCCTGACCCTGGCGCGCCTGAGCATGGAAAAGCTTCAGGTTCGTGACATTCAGCTGGCGGCGCAGGGCCTGCAGGGCAACTACACCATCACCGCCCTCAACGGCGTTCTCGGCAGCGGCGGAAAAATACATGCCACCGGAGCCGCCCGCCTGGCTGACGCCGCCAATCCGGCCTACGCCATCAAAGGCACGGCCTCAGAAGTCAACATGGGCAACCTGCTGGAAAGTCTCGGCAAGGGACGCCCCCTGAACGGCGTCGCACGACTTGAGGCAGACCTGACCTTTGCCGGAAAAAACGCCACAGCCCTGCAAAACAGTCTTTCCGGAAAAGGCCAGCTTGAAATTCGCCAGATGCACCTGGAATCCATGCCGACACTGCCCAGGAACATTCCCGGCCTTCAGGGGCGCGTACCCGAAACCATTGACTTTGTACGTGCGCCCTTTACGGCACGGAGCGGCGAAATTACCGCCAACCCCATCAGCGCTGGCGCACAGGGCCTCAGCGCGCGTGGACGGGCCGTAATCAGCCTGCCGCGCCGGAATCTGGACGCGGCCATCAACGTGGAAACACTGGGCATGACCATACCGCTTATCATTCGCGGGCCATTTGACAATATCTCGTATTATGCGGACCCGCGCTTTGCCCTGGACGCTGCCAGCAAACTGCCCGCCATTTTGCAGGGCAAAAGCAAAAAGAACGATTCGGATCCGCAGCGACAGGACGACATGCGCGGCGCCGGTGATCTTATCCGGGGTCTTTTCGGGAGATAACGCCCGGCATTTCATGGCGGGCTGGCTGCATTTCCGGCCGCATGGGCCGTCCGCCCCCGGACAAAAAACCGGTCGGCGCGCCGTTGTTTGAGGCTGGCCCAGAGGACAATCTTGCAATCCGTCTGGTGTTGCGGTGAACGCGCGTCTGGAGTACCCTTGGGCGAGTACGCCGCAATAACCGGAACCACGGGCGTTTTCACCGCGCATGCCTTGCGGTGAAATGCCTTCCCGCACCGGCGCGCCTGCTGGGCGTTGCCCGCAAGGCCGGAAAGTGGCGCGGCGGCTTTTGGGCAAAACTTGCCTTTTCCGCCTGACAGGCTAAAGCTTTTGGTCAGGCGGGCGTTAAGAAATCAAGAGGGCCGTTTTACGGTCCGGATTCGCGCAAGAACGTCTTGCGCCGCTGCGGGGCTTGTGGCCCGTCCGGCATGTCCGCTGAGCAGAGCTACCAGCCTGTGACGCGGCCTGCGGCAGTTTTCCGGGGTACGGTTTTCCCCGGCACGGCAGGTGAAAAAACGACACAGGATGAATTGAGCCTACAGGCGGCACTATGTATTTATTAATTGGTCTAGCCATCGTCGCGGGTTCGGTGTTCACGGGCTACACCCTGGCCCACGGTGAATGGGGCATACTTTTCCAACCTGCGGAATTTATTATTATCCTTGGCTGCGGACTGGGAGCTTTCTTCGGTTCGCAAACCAAGTACACTTTCGGGCTTATTCTCAAAAGCCTGAAGCACCTGTTTGCCGACCCCGGCTCAAGCAAGGGCCGCTATCTGGAAACCCTGGCCCTGCTCTACGCGCTCTTCTCCAAGATGCACCGCGAAGGCGTCATCAGCATTGAAAGTGATGTGGAAAAACCGGAGTCCAGCCCCATTTTCAGCAAATATCCCAACATTTCCAAAGACACCAAAATCGTCAACTTCATCGGCGACACCCTGCGGGTTTACCTGACTACCGGCGACCCCGCAGATATTGACAGCCTCATGGATGTGGACATCGCCACCATGCGCGAAGAAGGCATCCTGCCCGCGCATGCCGTGTCACACATGGCCGAATCGCTGCCGGGCATGGGTATTGTTGCCTGCGTTCTGGGCGTGGTGCTTGCAATGGGCAAGATCAACGAGCCGCCGGAAGTGCTCGGCCACTACATCGGCGCGGCCCTTGTGGGCACGTTCTTCGGTATTCTCTGCTGCTACGGCCTGTTTGGCCCTATGGGGTCAAAGCTTGAAAACTACGTGGCCGAAGAGCATTTCTACTATCATTCCGTCAAAGAGGCCGTGGCTGCCGCCATTCGTGGCTCCACCCCCCTTATTGCCGTGGAATACGGGCGCAGGGCCATTCCTTATCCTTTCCGCCCCAGCTTCGCGGAAATGGAAGACAAGCTGAAGAGCGGCTAGGCAAGCCAGCCTTCGGGACAAAACAGACATCGGCGTAAACCGGCCAGTACTTTTTTCGGCAGCCTGCGTACCGCGTCTTTATGCCGCAAGCTGCACACGCCGGCCCGTGACACAGGCATTCCCGGCCCCTTTCGCTGCAGAACAGGCGGCATTGGCAGAGCCACAACGTTTTTATTGTCCACCGCTCCGCCATACCGAAGCGCATAGGGCGGGACACCCGCAGACGGCGGAAACTCCCCGGCATTGAACTCGCGTGGCTGGCCGTGGCGGCGTACCTTTCTTCCGTCAACGATGTAGTGTATATTTGCATTATGCAGGGGACGCGGCGCTTCCCGCGCCGGAGCCTTTAAAGACCGTCCCCAACCGGGCGCGCCGCTTTTGCCGCATGGCATGACGCGCAGCGCGGCATATCCGGCAGCCCGCGCCGGGCACGGCATAAACCTGAGGAGTCTGCTTTATGGGCGGCGCATGGAAAGTCGCTTATGCCGACTTTGTTACGGCCATGATGGCCTTCTTTCTTCTGCTCTGGGTGCTCAGCATGGTTCCCCCCGAAACACGGGCGGGCCTCGCCGCGTACTTCAGCGGAGACCGCAACTTTGACTCCAGCTCCACATCGCCCGTCTCCAACAACCCCTTTATCCAGAATACAGACAAGATAGACACGCGCGACCTCAAGATCAGCGAAGTGGAAAAATCTCACTACGCCATTGCCCAAAAAATCAAGCAGCTTCTCATGGCCGATGCTGTTCCCCAGAGCGCATCGGGCATCAGCGCCGACGACGTGGGCGTGCAGTTGCGGGTCAACTCCGACATCATGTTCAAGCACGGCACTGTTGAACTGCTGCCTGAGGGCGACAGGGTGCTTTCGTCCGTGCTCAAACTGATGGAAGAGTACAACCTCTATCTGGTGGTGCGCGGCCACGCGGACTCAGCCGAGGCAGCCCCGCCCTTTAGCTCCGCCTGGGAGCTTTCCGGCGCG
>NZ_JBAIYR010000236.1:0-3562 GCF_036763145.1 Desulfovibrio sp. 1188_IL3213
AAGCCGGAGCAACCGGGCAGCCCGGTCGGCTGCCCCGCTGACCCTGTTTGTGACTGATTACGGCGGTTCCGCGTCTGCCCGCCTTGACAGGCCGCCGCCCCTTAGGCACATTTTCAAAAAAATTCCCCATCAGGAGCCGAAATGTCTGCGCCCTCTCCCGCCGCAACTCCGCCTGCCATGTCTGGCCCCACGAGGCCATCCCCCTGCGTCATTCTTATCGGCATGGCCGGAGCAGGCAAATCCACAGTGGGAGAAGCGCTTGCCCAGGCGCTGGGCTGGGCTTTTATGGACAGCGACCATCTCATTGAAGCAGTGTACGCCGCCCGCCTGCAAGATGTTACCGATGCCCTTGGCAAATCTGCATTCCTGGATGTGGAATCAAGCATTGTCTGCGCCATAAAGGCCCATCGCACAGTGATCGCCACAGGTGGAAGCGTTGTGTACCGTGAACAGACGATGCATCACCTGGCCTCACTGGGTCCGCTGGTGTATCTTGACGTGCCTTTTACCCTGATAGAAGAACGCATTGCCAGAAATCCGCAACGCGGCCTTGCCATTGCCCCCGGCCAGACCCTGCACGACATCTTTCTTGAGAGGGAAGAACTGTACGCCCGCTATGCCGACCTGCGCTGCCCCGCCGCTGCCAAAAATCCGCAGCAGTGCGCGAACTGGATTGTGCGGCAGCTGCCCGCAGAAGTGACGCTTTCTGACAATTCATAGCCCCGCGCACTGTAACCCACCGCCGGGAGGCAACCGGCCATCTGCCGTTACAGACCATCGCCCCGTTAGAGCAATTTCACTTTGAAATTGCTCTGGCGGCTGCGTGAGCAGACGTTCGCTACGGAGGCGTAAGCGCAGTTTATCTGCGCGGTTAAACGCCGAAGTGAGCGTGCCTTAAACTTTGAGAATGTATATTCTCAAAGTTAATCTGCTCTAGAGCAATTTAACTTTTAAATTGCTCGGACGGCTGCGTGAGCAGACGTTCGCTACGGAGGCGTAAGCGCAGTTTATCTGCGCGGTTAAACGCCGAAGTGAGCGTGCCTTAAACTTTGAGAATGTATATTCTCAAAGTTAATCTGCTCTAGCAGACATGCGCGCGGGCAGCCATTAGCCGTACTTCCGTTGCGCAGCATTGGCACAGCATGCCCGCACGCTTCCCGGGCAGCCTGTGATGGCTCCCGAAAACATCACGTTCCCACGCAGACAGCCCATACCGCACTGGGCGCAAAGCCATGCGGCGCCTGAGCAGGTCCGCATTATATTATACCCCCGCGCAACAAAACGTACCAACCACAAAAGCCTGTTAGCGCCGTTGTGGCGAACGGTCGGTGATCACTTCCACAGGCGTTTTACAGCATTTTTACTTTAATATATCACCGTGAAAGACATAAAAAAAAGCGGGGCCGAAGCCCCGCCAGAAAAACATTGCGTCGCAATTGCAAGCACAGAACAGTACCGGCAGACTAATACTGCCAGCTCTTGCCATCGTAACGGATAAGCTCGTTAATCCTGCGGGCCTTGACCTGCTGGCAAGCCGCAGAAAGAGCCGCCTGACGGCTGGCGCCACGGCATTCAAAAACATTTTCCTTGTAGCGGACAAAGCCCACATACTGCCCGGAAGCTCCGGGGCGCAGTTCTGTGGCAACACTGCCTTCATCCACTTCAACATAGCTGGCGACAAAATCCTTGCCGTCCTGCCGCACATCCTTTTTGGACTTGGACGGCACAACGGTACGGCCAGCCTGAGCAACCAGCTTGCGACCGACCATATTCAGCTCGGCAGCAATCTGGGCTTCTGTTTTGGCCCCTTTGGCAGCGGGCTGTTTCTTTTCGGCAGTTTTGGCGGCCTTTTTGTCGGCCTTGGCGGGAGCGGTTTTTTCCGGCGCGGGCGCAGGCTCGGCAGCCTGCTCGGGCTGGGCGGGCGTTACCACCGCTTCAGTGGACGAAGAGTCGCCGCCGAACCAGGCGCAACCACCTGTTGTCAATCCGAAGATCAGCAAAAATGCCCAAAATATTTGCTTGCGCATAGCACCTCACACATTAAAGCCGGGCGGCATAGACCACCCGGCTTTTGCATATTATTCCACTGAAAACCGCCCTTCGATTATTCGAAGGAGATTTCGGTGCGCCTGTTCATGGCGCGACCTTCAGCAGTTTCGTTGTTGTACTTGAAGGACTTGCCGCGGCCAATGGCGGTCATGCGGCTGGCGGGGATGCCCTGCTTCACAAGGTAGTTCTTCACGCTGTTGGCGCGTTCCTGCGAAAGCTTCATGTTATAGGCGTCAGAGCCGATCCAGTCGGTCCAGCCAGAGAGCACCACGCGCTTGTTGGGGTTGGCCTTGATCAGACCAGCGGCTTCGTTCAGGATGCCCATGGCCTTGCCGTCAAGGGCGTAGGAGTTGAAAGCGAAGTGTACGCCGCGCAGCACGATCACGTCTTCGTCCTGGCAGAACACGGACAGCACGAAGCGCTCAAGAGCGGCGTCGCTGGTAGCCAGTTCTTCACCACGCACCACGATGGTGGCGGGGTTCAGGGCAGCAACCTGCTTGATGGTTTCTTCGCCGTTTTTGCTGTCGGCAAAGGAGATGATGTGAACAACCAGGTTGCGCTGGCTGGCATACATCTGACGGGCCACTTCCACCAGGTCGGCGCCACGGTTGTTGTCACCGTCGGTCACGAGGATGACGGCGGCGTCGCGCTTCATGCTGGAAAGGAAAGGCTCATACGCCTGCAGGCCGGTACCCATGCTGGTCATGCGACCGAAGATCTGGAAGTCGGAGCGCAGCTTTTTGATGCCTGCGGCCATGGTGTTGCGGTCCCAGGGACCCTGGGCAACGATAACGCCGTTGGGCGAAATGGTGTGCAGACCACCATTGTAGTCCAGAGCGGGAATAGCGGCATTGATGCGCTGCAGCACATTTTTGGCCACGATGATTTTGTCCTGCTTCATCTGGGCATTTTTCATCATCATGGAGCCGGAGTAGTCTACAACGAAGTCAAAGCTGTTGATTTTCTTGGTGCAGGCCGGTGCGGCCGCGGCGGCCACAGCATAGCTCAAAATAAGAGCAGCGGCCAGAACAAGAAGACGAAACGATTTCATACTGCCTCCCAAACGTTGATAAGTTCGTCGAGTTACCGTCAATAACAGTAATTCGCGGTGTGCCCGCCACGTTGCCAACTCACTAGCAGGAAAAACCTTTGGAGGCGGCAACTGTCTTTTACATAACCGCCTTCATGAAAAACCGCAAGTTTTAAATAGGAAATACTCTTCAATAACCAGACAAGGCTTCCCTTTTTCAATGACTCCTGCAAGTTGTATCCACTTGAAAACACCGCGCTTCCTGCGGCTGGACAGCAGACCGGGCCTGAGGCATACTTATGGTTAGAACCAAGGAATATCTCTATGTCACCATTCATGTTTTCCAAATGGAGCCCTGGCGGCAACACCACCCTTCTGTTTCCGGCGCTCGACCTTGCCCCCTCGCAGCAGGCCGAGCTTGCCCGGCAGGCTCTTGACCCCTCGGTGCTCGGCGGCGAACAGGCCGGCTTTGTAGACCGTCAG
>NZ_JBAIYR010000237.1:0-3561 GCF_036763145.1 Desulfovibrio sp. 1188_IL3213
TGAGCAGACGCCCGCCGCAAAGATGCAAGCGCAATTTATTTGCGCGGTTGTCCTGCGGGGCAAAGGCAGGTGCAGTTGCGCATGCAGCAGCGAGATTCGCCCTGCTGTAGGGCTTTTGCAGCGCAAGGCACAGAACAGCAAAAAGCCCTTCGCGCTTGAGCAGCGAAGGGCTTTAAAAGATGTTGGCAGCGGCCTACTTTCCCACATGACGTTATGCAGTATCATCGGCGATGGAGAGCTTAACTTCCAAGTTCGGAATGGGATTGGGTGTACCCTCTCCTCCATGGCTACCAACAAAGTTGTCAAATATATAATTGACAGGGAAGGAAGGAGTTTTTTTCATAAACAAGCCGCACGGGCTATTAGTACTGGTCAGCTCCGCGTCTCGCAACGCTTCCACCTCCAGCCTATCAACGAGGTAGTCTACCTCGGCCCTTCAGGGATTGCTCCTGGGAGAACTTATCTTAAGGCAGGCTTCCCGCTTAGATGCTTTCAGCGGTTATCCCTTCCGCACATAGCTACCCTGCTGTGCCGTTGGCACGACAACAGGTCCACCAGGGGTGCGTCCATCCCGGTCCTCTCGTACTAGGGACAGGCCCTTTCAATTCTCCAGCGCCCACAGAAGATAGGGACCAAACTGTCTCACGACGTTTTAAACCCAGCTCGCGTACCACTTTAAACGGCGAACAGCCGTACCCTTGGGACCTGCTTCAGCCCCAGGATGTGATGAGCCGACATCGAGGTGCCAAACCGCATCGTCGATGTGAACTCTTGGATGCGATCAGCCTGTTATCCCCGGCGTACCTTTTATCCAATGAGCGATGGCCCTTCCATTCGGGACCACCGGATCACTAACACCTACTTTCGTACCTGCTCGAGATGTCTCTCTTGCAGTCAAGCTCCCTTATGCGTTTGCACTCGACGGCTGGTTTCCAATCAGCCTGAGGGAACCTTTGCATGCCTCCGTTACAATTTAGGAGGCGACCGCCCCAGTCAAACTACCCACCAGACACTGTTCCCTCGCCGGATGACGGCTGAGGGTTAGGGACCTGAAAAAACAAGGGTGGTATTTCAACAATGACTCCCCCCATACTAGCGTACAGGGTTCACAGTCTCCCACCTATCCTACACATGCAGTTCCAAATCCCAATGTCAAGCTATAGTAAAGGTGCACAGGGTCTTTCCGTCTTTCTGCGGGTACACGGCATTTTCACCGCGACTTCAATTTCACCGAGTCTCTGGCCGAGACAGTGTGGAGATCGTTACGCCATTCGTGCAGGTCGGAACTTACCCGACAAGGAATTTCGCTACCTTAGGACCGTTATAGTTACGGCCGCCGTTTACCGGGGCTTCAATTCGGAGCTTCGCTTGCGCTGACCCCTCCTTTTAACCTTCCGGCACCGGGCAGGCGTCAGTCCGTATACGTCGTCTTTAGGACTTCGCACAGACCTATGTTTTTAGTAAACAGTCGCCACCACCATTTCACTGCGGCTCCCTCAGGCTCATTAAGTGAATCAATTTCACCCGAAGGAGCACCCCTTCTTCCGAAGGTACGGGGTTATTTTGCCGAGTTCCTTGGCCAGAGTTCTCTCGAGCGCCTTGGATTATTCATCCCACCCACCTGAGTTGGTTTTCGGTACGGTTTGCATGTCCTATACTTAGAAGCTTTTCTAGGCAGTAGAGGCTCAACGGCTTCAGACCTTACGGTCACGGACTCGCGTCTCAGCGTAAAGAAGTGCGGATTTGCCTGCACCTCACGCCTACCTGCTTGCACCGGGTAATCCAACACCCGGACCGTTTACCTTCCTGCGTCCCTCCATCGCGCGAACATACAAGTACGTGAATATTAACACGTTTCCCATCGACTACGCCTTTCAGCCTCGCCTTAGGGACCGACTAACCCTGGGAAGATTACCTTTACCCAGGAAACCTTGGGTTTACGGCGAACGGGTTTTTCACCCGTTTTATCGTTACTCATGTCAGCATAATCACTTCTCCACAGTCCAGGTAGCCTTACGACACCCCTTCAGCCCGTGAAGAACGCTCCCCTACCAGACCGCATACGCGGAATTCAAAGCTTCGGTACTATGCTTAGCCCCGTTACATTTTCGGCGCAACGTCATTAGACCAGTGAGCTATTACGCTTTCTTTAAACGATGGCTGCTTCTAAGCCAACGTCCTGGGTGTCTCTACAACGTCACCACCTTAACCACTGAGCATAGATTTGGAGACCTTAGCTGTTGATCTGGGCTCTTACCCTCTCGACAATGGACCTTAGCACCCACTGTCTGACTCCCATGGTACATCTAGCCGGCATTCTGAGTTTGAAAGAGTTTGGTAATCTGGTAGGACCCCTAGCTCTGTCAGTGCTTTACCTCCGGTAGACAATCCATGAGGCTATACCTCAATATATTTCGGGGAGAACCAGCTATCACCGGGTTTGATTGGCCTTTCACCCCTATCCACAAGTCATCCCAAACGTTTTCAGCCGTTAAGGGTTCGGTCCTCCACAAGGCTTTACCCTTGCTTCAACCTGCTCATGGATAGATCACCCGGTTTCGGGTCTAATCCGCACTACTAAACGCCCTTATCAGACTCGCTTTCGCTACGGCTCCACTTACGCTTAACCTTGCAGTACAGATTAACTCGCTGACTCATTATGCAAAAGGCACGTGGTCACCCCGCAAGGAGGCTCCCACAGCTTGTAAGCATCAGGTTTCAGATTCTATTTCACTCCCCTGACAGGGGTTCTTTTCACCTTTCCCTCACGGTACTGGTGCACTATCGGTCGACGGTTAGTACTTAGCCTTGGAAGATGGTCCTCCCGGATTCCCACGAGGTTTCACGTGCCTCGCGGTACTCAGGTACCGGCTGTGTCGTTTTCGGGTTCGGGTACGGGGCTATCACCCGCTCTGGCGAAGCTTTCCAGCTTCCTTCCCCTGCCTAGTCATGAATCACGTATGCCGGCCCTACAACCCCGCCAGGACGAATCCTGACGGTTTGGGCTATTCCCCCTTCGCTCGCCGCTACTGAGGGAGTCTCGTTTGATTTCCTTTCCTTCAGGTACTGAGATGTTTCACTTCCCTGAGTTGGCTTCTTGCAAGCTATGTATTCACTTGCAGATGACGGGACATGACTCCCGCCGGGTTTCCCCATTCAGACATCCCCGGATCAAAGAATGTTTAGCTTCTCCCCGAGGCTTATCGCAGCTTACCGCGTCTTTCATCGCCTTCCGTCGCCAAGGCATCCACCCGATGCTCTTGTTTGCTTGTTTCTCGAAAAAAACTTCCTTCCATCCCTATGCAATTGTTAAAGAGCCGACCCCGAAGGGTCCGCCAAGCTCTGCGCTCGGATCACATTCGCGTGACCTGATTGTCACACGCCTGTTGCCAAACGCGGCATGGCTTTGAGTATGTTTGTGGTGGAGCTGGACGGGATCGAACCGACGACCCCCGGCTTGCAAAGCCGGTGCTCTCCCAGCTGAGCTACAGCCCCGGTGTATTCCTGAATAAGTGGTGGGCCTGGAAAGACTTGAACTTTCGACCTCACGCTTATCAGGCG
>NZ_JBAIYR010000238.1:0-3558 GCF_036763145.1 Desulfovibrio sp. 1188_IL3213
TGGCATTGGCCTCGCGCACCTGCCCCAGTACATCGCCCACGGTGCGCAGATGTTCGTGCAGCGTTCCCTCCCAGCGGGCAAGGCACGCCCGCCCATGCTCCGTCAATGTGAAGACGCGCCGCCCCCTGGTGACGCCGTCTTCTTCGTGAGAAGCGAGCAACTGCTTGCTTTCCATAAGCCTGAGCAGCCGGTATATGCCAGCCTGATCCGGTGGCGAGGCCCCCCAGAGCGGCATGGCCCCCAGACGCTGCATGAGCACATAACCGTGCAACGGCCCCCGCGCCAGCAACGACATGACCAGAGGCTGCACAAAACGTTGCAGCGTACTGCCGGAGCAAGGGCAGTCGGCAAACATATCCATTTTGCTCATGGCGGCTCCAATAGTTGATCTTGTCTAGTATATAGCCAGAGAACAACCTTTTCAGCCGACTGTCAATGCGGAACGAAAATTTGAAGCTCCGCGGCATGCTTTCCCCTGTTCGCAGCACTGCGGGAGCCGCCCGACACCGCCAAGGGACACAGCCACAAACGTCAACCGGGAACCGCATCAAGCACGGTTCCCGGTTTGTTTCGCAGCCCTTGAGGCATCACCTCCGGGCCGGTTTGCAGGCGGTCATCTTATTCTGCGGGTACAAGCAGAATGCGGCACGGGGCATTTTCACACAGCGCCCCCACATTGCCGCGAATGCGTTCAAGGCCACGCCGCAGGGGATTGGCAGCAACGAACAGGTCATACCCTTGGACCATTTCCTGCCGGGCCTGATCAATCACGTTGCCGGACGCTGTCAGGCAGCGGACTTCCATATCCTTGCCGGCAAGTTCCCGCAGCCGGGCAAAGGCCCCGGCCTCGCTTTTTTCTTCCTCTTGCTGCATGTAGTCAATGAAGTCCGCTCGCGACCCGCTGCCTGAAAGCCAGTCATGGCCCACATAGTCGTTCCAGGTGGAGTCCAGCACAAAGAGTGCGGTAAGGGCCGCGCCGCTTTCATGCGCAATGCGAACAGCTTCGGCTGCGGCGGGGCTTTCCTCGTCAAGCAGCAGCAGTATTTTTTGTGGAGCAGAGGCGGAGGTCAAGGCAGTGTTCCCTTTTCATGGTCAAGCACAATAATGGTATCCTTGCCTTTTTTTACCTTTTCACCGGGCTTGCCGAGAACATCAAGAACCTTGCCGTTAGCTTTGACGCTCACGTCTCTGGTGACAACCTTTTCTTCCATCACGTTGTCTTTCCATTTCTTTTCAACAATTTCCAGAGAATAGATCACATCACCCTTTTTGACTTCTGCCCCTTTTTCCACTGCGACAGAAATAAGTTTGCCGTCCTGGCTGGCTTTTACCTTTACCGTAGGCACGATAAAGGCCATGTAGCCAAGCACGCAGATTACTACCAGCCCGGCAAAAATAATCGAAGCAATATCCTCGTGCCGGTCATTCCTGAAGACTGTCATTTTTTGCTTGTCATTACTCATGGCATCTTCCTTTGGCTTAGAACGCGCCTACTTTGGGCATGAACAGCATGATGACGATAAGGGCCAGCACATACTTCACGGTACCTGCGGTCAGACCGAGACGCAGCGGTTTGCCGCCGGCGGCCTTGATCTCGCGGAAGTCGATGTATGCCCCCTGTCCCACAAGGCCGATGCCGAATATCCATTGCATGCAGTCGCGCAGAAGATGCAGAGTTTCAGAACCTTCAGCCCCGAGCATGCCCAAAGAAGACAGGGCCGTCATGCCGAAGAAGCCCAAAACAAAGATGGGGAACTTGGAAACAAGAATTTCTTTCAGGCTGATGTGCTCGGCTTCTCCCTCGCCCTTCCAGTACCAGACGGTGATGGCGAAAACCACAAAGGGGATACTGATGACGCGCACCACGTTCCACACTTCACCATAGGCCACGGCCGTTCCCGGAGCGATAACCGGGTTGAACGCCAGGCAGGTGGCAAGCACCTGGCCCGAGTTCAGAATGCCCGTACCCACCCATGCGCCGTATTGCAGGTCTGACAGGTTGAGGGCTTTTCCGATAAAGGGGCTGATAAACATGGTCACAATGCCGAAGCCAAGAATAGTGGCAATGGCAAGGGCCAGATCCACAGGACGGGCGCGTACGCCGGGGGCAGCCGCCACCGCCGCAGAAACTCCGCACACGCCGCAAGCCGCCGCCATAACGGCAGCCACAGAGCGGTCAACTTTCCATATCTTGCTCAACCACATGATAAGGAAGACAGTGCCGAACACAAAAGCCATAATGAGCAGTGCGGCGCTTATGCCCAGCTTGAGAAGACTTTGCAGGGTATAGAGCGATCCCAGCATGATCACGCCCGTTTTAATGAACAGGCGGGTTGTGCGAAAGCCCGCATCAGCCCACGCAGGAATCTTGCCGCCAAACAAAACATTGCGGAACAGCATGCCCGCAATGATGGAAAGCAAAATATAGTTGAGGCTCAGCACTTTCACAGGCCAGCCTTTTACGCCGAAAAGCGTTATGCCGTTCAGCCACGGAACAGCATAAATTCGCAATACGGCCAGGGTGCCTATCATGAGCACCAAACCGGGGATAATAGCCACAATCTTGCCCAATAATCCTTTGTCTTCCATAATCTTCCTCCGCCGCTGCGATGTTTTACGTTATAAACATTCTTTCACAATCCGGTAAAAGGTTGAGAGGATAGTTGTTTGGTGTGAATATCACGACAAACCTGTTTGCGCAAGTATATCCAGTGAGTTAGTGTCGGTGCTTGAACAAAAAAAGCAAGAAAACAGGAAAATTGATAAATTGTATAAACAACCAGCAAAGTATTGAATGTCGCAACTAAATGACATATTTGTTCTTTTTTTAACTTTTGTAAAATGGAACAATGCTTGCCGACAGATACCGGCACCGAAAAATTCTACATACTAAAAAAATAAGCTTTAAGGATACGGTATCTTCACAAAAATCTGCCCTCTTTTCAGCAGACAAGGCAGGCTCTTCAGCACGTTGCTAACAGCCATTTTGCTAGCTTTATGATTTTTTTTAAAATTCTTGCTTGACAGTCCGCCGGGCTTCACATATACACACTCTTCGTGTTGGGCTGTCGTTCAATTGGCAGGACGGCGGATTCTGGCTCCGTTAATCAAGGTTCGAGTCCTTGCAGCCCAGCCAACACAAACAGTGCGTCCCCATCGTCTAGCCGGCCCAGGACAACGGCCTTTCACGCCGTCGACAGGGGTTCAAATCCCCTTGGGGACGCCAAATGATTCCCATAGGTTACGCTCCAGTAGCCTTTAAATTACTCGGTTCTGTGTACCGAGACTGTGTACCGGTTCTCCTGATGACCAAATCGGGAGAGCCTTTTTTATTGGCCGCCCCATTCGCAAAGTCGAGCGCCTTTGCGGGGCTTCTTCCTTCCATTACCGCCAGCACCTTTTGAGATAGGTCGTCAATTTCGTACGCCATGTTAAGCGGCAATCGGCAGTTTTGGTTCCATCATCCTGCTTCTGACAAACGCCGCTGGTGAGAGATAGCCAAGTGCTGCCTGGCGTCTTTGTCGATTATAAAAAACCTCAATATACTCACTTATATCC
>NZ_JBAIYR010000239.1:0-3536 GCF_036763145.1 Desulfovibrio sp. 1188_IL3213
TGCTCCACGGCATGCCCGTAGGCGTTCCAGCCCGTGACGGCCTCAATGCGCCGCATGCCCGCGGCCACGCCGCTTTCGCTCACAATAAAGAAGGCCCCTGCTTCGCCCGTGCGGGTCAGATGTGTGCCGCCGCACCGTTCAACGGATGCAGGATCGCATATTTCTTTGCCTGCGACTGTGAGCACGCGCACAGTCGCACCATATTTTTCATTAAAAAGGGCAATGGCCCCGGCAGCCACGGCATCGGCCATGGGCATTTCTTTTGCGGAGACCTCAAGGTCGGCCAGAATGGCGGCATTGACCTGGCGTTCCACGGCGGCCAGTTCTTCGGGCGTAAGGGCCGCAATGTGGGAAAAGTCAAAGCGCAGGCGGCGGCCGTCAACCAGCGAACCGGCCTGCTTGACGTGTGAACCGAGCACACGGCGCAGGGCCGCATGCAGCAGGTGGGTGCAGGTATGGTTGCGGGCAGTGGCCTTGCGCTCGTCAGGGTCCACGGCCAGGCGCACTTCCTTGCCCTGAAGCATTTCGCCCCGGACGACCTCGATTTCGTGTACCAGCAACTGGGGCGCGGGCTTGTGGGTGGTGAGCACCCTGGCCTCGCCCGCAGTGGCGCTCATGAGGCCCGTATCGCCCGCCTGACCGCCGCCTTCGCCGTAAAAAGGCGTGGTTTCGGTCACGGCATAGCCGTTTTCGCCTTCACCGAGCACGTCCACGGGCTGGCCTGCGGCATTGAGCAGAATGGTGATGGGGCTTTGGGCCGTAAGGCCCTCATAGCCCACGAAACGGCTTTCGGCTCCGTTGTCCGCCAGGGATTTGAAGGGGCTTTGGCCGTCTTCGCCCTGCCCCAGCAGGCCGCCTTTTTTCTGGTGGTCGCGGGCGCGTTTGCGCTGCTCCTGCATGTGTTTTTCAAAGCCCTCGGCATCGGCGCGAAAGCCGCGTTTTTCCGCCACGTCGGTAACGATGTCCAGCGGAAAACCGTAAGTGTCGTAAAGCTTGAAGCAGAAATCGCCGGGAATCAGCGTAATGCCGCGCTCCTTGAGGGCGGCCAGTTCTTCTTCCAGCAGGTCCAGCCCTTTTTTGAGCGTGAGGGAGAAGCGCTGTTCTTCCTCAAGCACGGCCCGGTCGATGAAGTCCGCGCTTTCCACCAGTTCGGGGTAGGCATCGCCCATAACCTCGGTAACCTTGCGGGCCACCTTGTGCATGAAAGGCTCGTGCACGCCCATGAGCGTGGCGAAGCGCAGGGCGCGGCGGATAAGACGGCGCAGCACATAGCCCCGGTTTTCGTTGGAGGGCAGTACGCCGCCCGCAATAAGAAAGGCGGCCGCGCGGCTGTGGTCGGCAATGACGCGCAGGGCCGTGTCCACATCATTGGTGTCCGGAGCGCTGAAGCTGTAGGTCACGCCCGCAAGTCCGGCCGCATACTGGATAATGTCCTGAAAAAGATCGCAGTCGAAATTGGAGCGCTTGCCCTGGGCCACGGCAGCCATGCGCTCAAGGCCCATGCCCGTATCGATGTTGGGCCGGGCAAGCAGCGTGCGTGTGCCGTCGGCGCTCTGGTCAAACTGGGTGAACACGAGGTTCCAGATTTCAAGGAAGCGGTCACAGTCACAGTTGCCGATGCCGCAGTCCGGACCGCAGGACATGTCCGCACCCTGATCTACATAGATTTCGGAGCACGGCCCGCAGGGACCGGTGTCGCCCATGGTCCAGAAATTGTCTTTTTCGCCCATGCGCACGATGCGTTCGGCGGGCAGCCCGGCGATTTCGGCCCACAGCCCGGCGGCCTCATCGTCTTCGCGAAAAACCGTAACCCACAGTTTTTCTTTGGGCAGTTCCAGTTCTTTGGTCACGAAATCCCACGCCCATGTGATGGCTTCGCGCTTGAAATAGTCGCCAAAGGCAAAGTTGCCGAGCATTTCAAAAAACGTGTGGTGGCGCGCCGTGCGGCCGACGTTTTCAAGGTCGTTGTGCTTGCCGGAAACGCGCAGGCATTTCTGGCAGGTGGTGGCGCGGCTGTAGGAGCGTTTTTCCTCGCCGAGAAAGAGTTTTTTGAATTGCACCATGCCGGAGTTGGCAAAGAGCAGCGAAGGGTCGTTGGGTGGAATGATCGGCCCGGAAGCGACGATTTCGTGCTGGTGGCGGTGAAAAAAATCGAGGTAGCGACGGCGTATTTCTTTGGCGGTGAGCATACTGGCTCCTGATGAGGGCTGCGCGGTACGGGCCGTGCCTTGCAGGCGTGCGGCTTTTGGGGGCATTGAAGCAACTGTCCACGGCACAGGCCCGTTGGCCGCTGCCATGAGCATGCGGCGAACGGGCCTGCCGGAAAACGTCAGTCTTCGAGAACGGGGTCTTGGCTTTCCGCAATATCTTCAACTGTGGGGGTGAACTCCCGGGGGTGAAGGCCCAGAAATTCCACAACCTTGGCTTCGATCTGATTGCGCAGGTCAATGTTTTCGTCCAGCAGGGCGCGCACTTTTTCGCGGCCCTGGCCCAGTTTTTCAGCACCGAAGGCAAACCACGAACCGCTCTGGTCGATGATCTTGGCCTCAATGCCAAGGTCAAGCAGTTCGCCCGCGCGTGAAATGCCCTGGCCGTACAGGATGTCGAAAATGGCGCTGCGGAAGGGCGGCGCGACCTTGTTTTTCACCACTTTGACCCTGGTGCGCGACCCGAAGGATTCTTCTTTGTCCTTGAGGGTCTGAATGCGGCGGATGTCCAGACGCACGGAAGAGTAGAACTTGAGCGCGTTGCCGCCCGTGGTGGTTTCGGGGCTGCCGTAGCCCGTAACGCCGATCTTCATGCGTATCTGGTTGATAAAGATGACCGAGGTGCGCGATTTGTGGATTGTGCCCGTGAGGCGGCGCATGGCGTGCGACATGAGACGGGCGTGGCCGCCCACCTGGGTTTCGCCCATGTCGCCTTCCAGTTCGGCCTGGGGGATAAGGGCCGCCACGGAGTCCACAACCACAAGGTCAACAGCGCCGGAGCGAACCAGCATGTCGGCAATGTCCAGGGCCTGCTCGCCGTAATCGGGCTGCGAGATGAGCAGTTCATCCGTATTGACGCCCAGCCGTCTGGCATAGGACACGTCAAGGGCGTGCTCCGCGTCTACAAAGGCGCAGGTTCCGCCAAGGCGCTGGCATTCGGCAATGATATGCAGTGTAAGGGTGGTTTTGCCCGATGATTCGGGGCCAAAAATTTCAGAGATGCGCCCGCGCGGGATGCCCCCCACGCCAAGGGCCAGGTCAAGGCCGATGGAACCGGTGGGAATGACAGGTATATTCACATGGGCATCGTCAGAAAGTTTCATGACGGCGCCCTTGCCGTATTTGCGTTCAATGGTGGCAAGGGCTGTGCCCAGGGCTTCAGCGCGCGCTTCTTCAGGGCTGAGGGCCGGTTTTCTGGCCATGATTTTATGCTCCGGGTAAAGATATCTTCAAGCGCATGATTATAGCAAAGGGCGAGGGGCAAGGCAAATGCGCGGGACCTCGGCCGTCAGCCGGTCACGGTGCTGCCGGGGCGGCGCTGTCTTGCGG
>NZ_JBAIYR010000240.1:0-3529 GCF_036763145.1 Desulfovibrio sp. 1188_IL3213
ATGTCAGCCGGTCCTGTACGCCGAGGCATGCGGCGTTGTGCCGGGCCGTTTTTACGGCCTCCGGGCTGATGTCCACCAGTACGCCCTGCCAGTGCGGCAGTTCCAGGGCCAGCGTGATGCCTATACAGCCCGAACCGCAGCCCAGATCCGCGAAACAGGGACCTCGACCTGCGGACATGCTTTCCGGTTTGCGCAGTTGCACGTCGTGTCCGGCGAGCCTGCCTGAGGTATCCGGCCCGTTTCCGGCAGAAACCATTTCCCGTGCGGCAGCCAGGGCTTTATCCACGAGCAGTTCTGTCTCCGGTCTGGGAATGAGGGTGTGGGGTGTCACGGCAAAGTCGCGACCGTAAAATTCTTTGCTGCCCGTGATGTGCGCCAGAGGTTCCCCGGCGGCACGGCGGGCGAGCAGGGTGTCCAAAATCTGAATTTCGTGGGCGTGCAATTGTCGCTCGGCCTGCATGACACAGGCAAGGCGATCAAGGTGCAACGCTTTTTCAACCAACACCTGCGCGCAAAGGCGGGGGCTGTCTGCCCCCGCCTTTTGCAATGTTTGCGCAGCTTCAATCAGATATTGACGCAGACGCACCGTCTTCAGGCTCCGGCTTCCGCATTGGGCCGCTGGTCATCATCCTGACCCTTTCGACGGGGGCGAGGGGCCGCCGGTTTGGATGGAAGGGCCGCAACCACATCTTTCTTGCCTGATGCGGCTTTGCCCTTGCCGGACTTGCCACCGGTTTGCCCGGCGCCCGATGCGCCGCCTTTGTCGTTTTTGCCCTCAAAAACCAGGGGCAGCAGCTCGTCATAATGGTGCACAGGATGCACGGCAATACGCTTGAGCAGCTCCTTGGGCACGTCTTCAAGGTCCTTGGTGTTCTGCCACGGAATGATCACGTGCTTCAGTCCGCGCGCCACACCGGCCAGGATTTTTTCCTTGATGCCGCCCACGGGCAGCACCCGGCCCTGAAGGGTGATCTCGCCGGTCATGCACAGATCGGCGCGCACGCGCCGCCCACTGAGGGCCGAGATCAGCGCCGTAGTGAGCGTTACGCCTGCCGAAGGGCCGTCCTTGGGCGTGGCCCCCGCGGGGACGTGCACATGAATGTCGTATTCCGACACAAAGGACGGATCCACACCCAGTTCGTCAGCACGGCTGCGTATATAGCTTAAGGCGGCCTGAGCGCTTTCTTTCATGACATCGCCCAACTGGCCTGTAAGGGTAAGGCCGCCCTTGCCCTTCATCACCGTTGCTTCCACGGTAAGAACTTCCCCGCCAGCGGGGGTCCAGGCCAGGCCCAGAGCCATGCCGGGCATGAGCTTCTTTTCTTTTTCGTCTTCAATAAAGCGGGGTGCGCCCAAGAGCCTTTCCACATCGGCAGCGCCGACCCTGAACGGCCCTTTCTTGCCCTCAGCCTTGCGGCGGGCCAGCTTGCGGCATATGGAGGACAGTTCGCGCTCCAGATTGCGCAGGCCCGCTTCGCGTGTGTACTCGCGTATGATTTTTTCCAGGGCCGCCTCGTCCAGCGAGACATCCTTTTCCAGCAAGCCGTTTTCCTTGATTTTTTTGGGCAACAGATGCTTGCGGGCGATTTCGGCCTTTTCCTGCATGGTGTAGCCGGGCAGGGTGATGACCTCCATGCGGTCGCGCAGAGGGGCCGGGATGGTCTCCAGATGGTTGGCCGTACACAGAAACATGACCTTTGAAAGATCAAAAGGCACGTTCAGGTAATGGTCGCTGAAGGTGTGGTTCTGTTCCGGGTCCAGCACTTCCAGCAGGGCGGACGAGGGGTCACCCCTGAAGTCCGCGCCGAGTTTGTCCACTTCGTCCAGCACAATGACGGGGTTGCGTGTACCTGCCTGTTTGAGGCTCTGGATGATGCGCCCGGGCATGGCCCCGATATAGGTGCGCCTGTGCCCGCGTATTTCTGCCTCATCGTGCATGCCGCCCAGGGACAGCCTTTGGAACTTGCGCCCCAGTGCGCGCGCGATGGAACGTCCGAGGGACGTTTTGCCCACGCCGGGAGGGCCGGCAAAACAGAGAATCGGTCCCTTGGATTGCGGATTGAGCTTGCGCACACTCAGGAATTCAAGAATACGGTCCTTGATTTTTTCCAGGCCGCAGTGATCCTCATCCAGGATCTGCTTGGCGTGGGCTATGTCCAGCCTGTCGCGCGAGAGCTTTTTCCAGGGCAGTTCCGACAGCCAGTCCAGATAGGTACGTACCACGTTGGCCTCGGAAGAGTCCGCGTGCATGCCTGCCAGACGGCGCAGCTGCTTGTCGGCTTCCCTGCGCACGTCCTTGGGCATGCCGGCCTTGTCCAGGGCGGCCCGCAGGCTTTCCAGTTCTTCCTCTCCCTCATCGTCCTTGTCGCCAAGTTCGCTGCGGATAGCCTTGAGCTGTTCGCGCAAGAAGTAGTCCTTCTGAGCCTTGTCCATGCCTTCGCGGGCCGAACTCTGAATGCGGGCCTGCACGGTGGCGACCTCAACCTCGCGCTGCAACTGGGTGTTGACCAGCATGAGGCGGTCCAGCGGGTCTTCCGCCTCAAGAATCTGCTGTGCGTCGGCCGTTTTCATGCGCATGTTGGCGGCAATGAGGTCGGCCAGGCGGCCGGGATCATCCACGCCTTGCAGCACTGCCAGCACGTCCGGCGAAGAAAGCCCGCGCAGGGACAGCACTTTTTCGCTCTGTTCGCGCACGGAGCGCAGCAGGGCTTCAACAGTGGCGTCGATTTTTGGGGTGGCTTCTGGCAGGGTTTCGATGCGGGCCTCAAGAAACGGCTCCACCTGGCTGAATTCGCGCACACGGGCGCGGCTGACGCCCTGCACCAGAATCTTCACCCGCGAGTCGGGCATCTTGAGCATGCGCATGACCTGCACCACCGTACCCACCCGGTAAATATCATCGGGACCGGGGTCTTCGGTCGCTTCTTCCTTTTGCGCGCAGACAAGCAGGTGCCGCCCGTTCTTGAGGGCCGCCTCAACGGCCTGAACGGACTTTTCGCGCCCGATAAAGAGCGGCAGAATCATGTAGTTGAAAATAACCACATCGCGCACGGGCAGGATGGGCAGAGTTTCGGGGATGCTCTGCATGGCGGCGGCAAGGCCGCCTTCGTTTTCGGCCAGATCCTGTCCGGGATTTTCCACAGCGTGCGGATCTTCGTTTTCGACGCCAGGCCCGGTGTCGGAATCAGGCCCGTTCATGTGCAACAAATAGTTCTTGTCGTTGTAGTCGGCCATATATTCTCCCTGACTGCCTATATGGTCTGCATCTGTGTGATGCTGTAGCAGTCTCCCTCGGTAACAATAACGTGATCAAGAAAACGCAGGCCCAGTTGCGGCGCAAGTCTTTCCAGTTCTGCCGTAAAGCTCTTGTCTGCCTCTGAAGGGGCGGGATTGCCGCCGGGGTGGTTGTGTACCACGATGATGCCGCTGGCCTTGCGCAACAGCGCCGCTTCAAACACGTCTCTTGGCTGCACGGGAACCTCGGCCACGCCGCCCTGCCGCAAGCGCTCCCAGGCCGTCAGCCTGTTAC
>NZ_JBAIYR010000241.1:0-3527 GCF_036763145.1 Desulfovibrio sp. 1188_IL3213
CAGTCTGGAGGTCATCCCGGAGGCCACGGCATGAGCGCCCCCCTGCGCACCCTTGAAGACGGCAGCCCCGCCTGCCGCCTCATTGCCTGGGAAGTTACGCGCTCCTGCAATCTGGCCTGTAAGCACTGCCGCGCCGAGGCCCATCCCGAGCCGTATCCCGGCGAGCTTTCCACGACCGAAGCCAAGGCCCTTATTGACACCTTCACCGAGGTGGGCAGGCCCATCATCATCTTCACCGGCGGCGACCCGATGATGCGCCCCGATGTGTATGACCTGGTGGCTTATGCCCACAGCAAGGGCCTGCCGTGCGCCTTTTCGCCCAACGGAACCCTTATCACGCCGGAAAGCGCGCAAAAAATCAAAGCTGCGGGCGTCAACCGCTGCTCCATCTCCATTGACGGGGCGGATGCGGCCAGTCATGACAGTTTTCGCGGGGTTCCCGGCGCGTTTGAAGCCTCCATGCGCGGCATCGAGTATCTCAAGGCCGCTGGCGTACCGTTTCAGATCAATACCACGGTCACGCGCAACAACCTCACAAGCTTCAAAAAGATATTTGAACTGTGCGAGCGCATCGGCGCGGCGGCCTGGCATATCTTTCTTCTGGTTCCTATGGGCCGGGCCGCGGGCCTGGCCGATCAGGTGATCACGGCCCAGGAATACGAAGACGTGCTGCATTGGCTGTACGATTTTCGCAAAACCACCAAGATGCACCTCAAGGCCACCTGCGCGCCGCACTATTACCGCATCATGCGCCAGCGGGCCAAAGAGGAGGGCATGAGCGTCACCCCCGAAAACTTCGGCATGGACGCCCTCACGCGCGGCTGCCTCGGCGGCACGGGCTTCTGTTTTATCAGCCATGTGGGCCAGGTGCAGCCATGCGGCTATCTGGAACTTGATTGCGGCAATATACGCCAAACGCCCTTCCCCAAAATCTGGCGCGAAAGCAAACACTTTTTGCAGTTCCGCGACCAGTCCTGCTACACGGGAAAATGCGGCGAGTGCGAATATCACAAGGTCTGCGGCGGCTGCCGCGCCCGCGCTCACAGCATGGACGGCGACCATATGGGCGAAGAGCCGCTGTGCACCTATATTCCGGCCAAAATGCGTAAAAAAGGCCGCGACGGCACGTCCGGGGAGAAAAAATAATGACCACGCAAACATCCGCCGCCAGCCACCCCACAAAGCAGGCCAACGCCACTCTTGCCGCACTGGACAGCGTGGACAGACAGCTGCTGGACATCATCCAGACGGACTTTCCCCTGTCGCCGCGCCCTTACGCGGAACTGGGGCAGCGCCTGGGCCTGGACGAGCAGGAAGTGCTCGACCGCGTACGCGACCTCAAGGCCCGCAAAATCATCAGACGGCTCGGGGCCAACTTTCAGTCCGCCAAGCTGGGCTTTGTGTCCACCCTGTGTGCGGCCAAGGTTCCCCAGGATAAAATGGACGCCTTTGTGGCCGAGGTTAACGCCAAGCCGGGCGTGACCCACAACTATCTGCGCGAACACGATTACAATATCTGGTTTACCCTCATAAGCCCGTCGCGGGAAGAAACACAGGCCATCCTTGACGGCATTACCCAGGCAACGGGCGTACCCATTCTCAACCTGCCCGCCACAAAACTGTTCAAAATCCGCGTGGACTTCCGCATGGATGGCGACAACTGAGGCAAGCAACACCACGAAGCCCTGCTGCGCGAATGCAACGGATGCTACGAATGCTACGGACGCGAAACAGCAGACAGGCCAGGTACTACCAGGCGCAGTGCCGCTTCGCCTCCGCAAGCCGCGCAGCGCCCTGATCAAGGCACGCCGCCCCACGCAAACTGTTTAGAGCAGTTAACGAATGAAATGAGTTAACTGCTCTGCAAGGATTTTCTTGAAAATCCTTGCCACGAAATGCGAGAAGGCAGGCTTTTGCCTGCCGTAAGCGAGCATTTCAAGTGTTAAATGCTCTAGACAGTGTCGTCACGAGATGAATTTCCTTGGTATCTCAAGGAGAACGAGCCTTTTATGCAGGGAGTGTACTCTTATGGTACTCGACCGGAATAAAAGGCGAAGTTCGACGCAGAGATACCGGGAAAGGCGCTCGTGACGACACTGTCTAGAGCAGATTAACTTTGAGAATGTACATTCTCAAAGTTTAAGACACGCTCGCTTCGATGCTTAACCGCGCAAGTAAACTGCGCTGGCATCTTTGCGGCGGGCGACTGCTCACGCAGCCGCCAGAGCAACTTCAAAGTGAAACGGCTCTGGCTCCGTGCCACAGTTCCGGCCCGTTTTTGCCATGCAAGGACGGGCCGGATTTTTATGGATTTCTTATGGATTTTTTTGCGGGAGCATGAAGAAAATTTGCTGCAGCCGTAGCCGCAAACCGCGCGCAACGCCAAGCACAGGCAGACGCATTCTTGCAAAAGTATTCGCCACAAAATGTCACCCTCACTGCATACGCTGCCGCTGACCGGCGTCAGAAAATTTTTTGCGCAGCCTGTCGGGCAAAAAAATTCCCAAAACTGCCCCTGCTCACGAGCCTGTCGCACCCGCAAACTCTTGCCATGACGGGGCAACTTTAGTACACAGGCCAGAGGTATTTTAGTAAAATTCTAAACTTTCTCTTCATATGCTTGCCTGACCCGCGACCCAGATCAGCCCGCGTGGTCTGCCCTGCGCTTCCGTCAGGCCAAGCCCAAGGACGCACCATGCCCAGCCGTTACCGTCACAAGAGGCTCAATTTCCTCAATGTGTCCGCGTACTCCCTTGTTTTTCTGCTGCTGGCCTGCCTTATGCGTCCCGGCCCCTCTCAGGCGGCTCCGCCCATTCCTGAGCACGGCTTTCTGGAAACCAGTTCCGCAATCCTGTATGATCTGGACCACAACGTCATTCTTTTTGAGCAAAATGCCGACCAGCGCATTGCCCCGGCATCGCTGACCAAGGTGCTCTCGATGTTTCTGGCGCTGGACAGCGTGAACCAGGGCAAGCTCAGCCTGGACAAATCCATAACTGTCAGTCGAGTGGCCGCCGGAACCGGCGGTTCGCGTATGGGACTGCGGGAAAATGACGTGGTGAGCCTTGAGCAGTTGCTCATGGGCATGGCCGTGTCTTCAGGCAACGATGCCAGCATGGCCGTGGCGGAAGCTGTGGGCGGCTCGACCCCGGCTTTTGTCGCCATGATGAACGCCAAGGCCCAGGCCCTGGGCATGCGTGACAGCCAGTTCCGCAACCCCCACGGGCTGCCCGCCAGGGGCCAGTACACCACCGCGCGCGACATGCTCACCCTGGCGCGGGCCTACCTGCAAACCTATCCTCAGGCCCTGCGTTTTCACAACACACGCACCATCAGCCACAAAGGGCGCGTTACCTGGAACAAAAACCCTCTGCTGGGCCAATATCCCGGTGCGGACGGGCTTAAAACGGGATGGGTAAACGCTTCGGGCTACAATCTTATCTTCACGGCCAGCCAGGGTCCCAAGCGGCTGCTGGCCGTCATCCTGGGCGCGCCCGACTCGCAAACTCGCGGCGTGGAGGCATTCC
>NZ_JBAIYR010000242.1:0-3498 GCF_036763145.1 Desulfovibrio sp. 1188_IL3213
AGCGCGGCCGGTACCCTTCTGCTTCCAGGGCTTGGCGCCGCCGCCGGAAACAAAGGCGCGGGTTTTGACATTGTGCGTCCCGGCGCGTTTGGCCGCCATTTGCGCGCGTGCCACGAGGTTGAGGATTTCGGGCCTCACCTCGATTTCGAACACGTCGGAAGCCAGCGTAACTTCACCGCTTTCCTGCTTGTTCTGGTCAAATACTTTCACGGTAGCCATTGCTGCTTCCTCTACTGCTTGCGGATCAGCACCAGCCCGTTCTTGGGGCCGGGCACGGAACCTTTGACCAGGATGACGTTGTCTTCAGGACGCACGTCGACGATGGTCAGGCCCATTTCCGTAACGGTTTCATTGCCCCAGTGTCCGGCCATTTTCCGGCCCTTGAACACGCGGCCGGGAAAAGTGTTGTTACCGATGGAGCCGTTGTTGCGGTGCACCTTTTCGCAGCCGTGCGTATCCTTGGAACCGGCAAAGTTCCAGCGGCGCATGCGGCCCTGGTAGCCCTTACCCACGCTCTTGCCGGTCACCTTTACGGTGTCGCCGGCAGCGAACATTTCAACGGTAAGTTCCTGTCCCAGTTCCTGCTCAGGAGCAGCCGTAAGACGGATTTCGCGCAGATGGCGGAAGAGGCCCTTGCCAGCCTTGGCAAAGTGGCCCTGCATGGCCTTGCTCACATGCTTTTCCTTGGCGTTGGTCAGCGCGATCTGCACGGCGTTATAGCCGTCGGAATCCGCGGTCTTGACCTGGGTGACGGGGCAAGGCCCTGCCTCAATCACCGTGACGGGTACGGCTGCGCCGCTACCGTCAAATATGCGGGTCATACCGAGTTTGCGACCCAAAATTCCCATTTTCTCAGCCATGACTGCCTCTCGCTAGAGCTTGATTTCCACGTCCACACCGGCGGGCAAGGAAAGCTTGCCCAGCGCGTCGACGGTCTGCTGCGTGGGTTCCAGAATATCCATAAGGCGCTTGTGGATACGCATCTCAAACTGTTCACGGGACTTTTTGTCCACGTGCACGGAACGCTGGACGGTGTACTTATGGATGTTGGTGGGCAGAGGGATTGGCCCTGCCACTCCAGCACCCGTATTGCGCGCCGTATCCACGATTTCCGCAACGGCTTTATCCAGTATGCGGTAATCGTAGGCTTTGAGCTTGATCCGAATGCGATCGCTGCTAACTGTCGTCATTTTGCCTACTCCGTTTGCAAAAACATCCCACCCGCCGACCACCGGCAGTGCGGGCTTCTTCACAGCATACGCGGGCCATGAAGTATGGCCCGAAGGCCGACCTCACCCTGGAAGGGACGGAACGGAGCAACGTAAGGGGGCTGCGCTAATGCGCGCATCATGCCTGATAATCAGGAAATCGGAAGATTTTGGACGCCTGAACGCGCCTGCATCATCCGCATGATGCTCCCCGGCGTCGCCCAGGCCAGGCCACCAAAGAAAAGGTGGCAAGGCGGTCCCGCAGGGTCACCAAATGAGGGGTATACCCCTCTACCTTACAGCCCCGGGTCACGCGCGCCTCCGGGGCAGCGGTGGGATCCGTCTTGGGCTGGAACGGCTCGACATTGTCCGGCATCTGGTAACGCCTGCACATGTCAAATCCTGTGCGGCCGTGATGACCGCGCCAGGTGCAGCAGAGCAGGCTCAACCTGCCCTTCCCTGCCGTCCAGGGAAATGCCCACAGAAGACACCTGTCTTGATGGGCAAGCGTTGTTCTAGCCAACCAACGCCGCGGCGTCAAGGCTTTTTGCCATATTTTTTGTTTTTGCCTCTAACGGGCTCGCTTGGCAACACACTAAAAAACTACGCATGAGCCAATACAATTCAGGAATACCGGCTCGCCCGCATCGGAAGAAAAAACTTTCGCTGTTTTCACGGCCGATCCCGGCCGTTTTGTTCTTTTGAATCCCAAAGGAGAGGTCATGGCGTCCGGCCCGGCCCTGAAAGCCCGGCAGACATCCTATCAGGATACTGTCATCAACTATATAACCAAAGAGGGCGGGACGTCATCGTTCTCACGGACGATCAGGCATTCAGCACCCAACTGCGCCTCACCCTGGCGAAGGAACCGGGCCTTTCCGTCCCGGCCAGTTTACCGCTCTCAGCGCCGCCCGCCGCCGGACTCCGGCACGTCAAAAGCGGCACGACCTGTAAAAGGCCGGGCCGCTTTTATATCATTACACCGGAGCTTCGCGCTCCCGCCGGTGGCGCATGTACATGCCGTCAACGGCATGAGGGCTGCCCCTCGCGCGCAACGCCATCCTTATTCTTCTTTCTGCCCCAGCAGGGCGCGGGCGTAGTCCTCGCCATTGAAGGGACGCAGGTCTTCCATCTTTTCGCCAAGGCCCACAAACGTGATGGGCAGATGGTACTGCATGGCTACCGCTACGGCAACGCCGCCCTTGGCCGTGCCGTCCAGCTTGGTCAGGATGAGTTCGTCCACCCCGGCCGCCTCTTTAAACAGCTTTGTCTGCGACAGGGCATTCTGCCCCGTGGTGGCGTCAATGACCAGAATGCTGCGATGGGGCGCGCCGGGATGTTTTTTGCCCAGCACCTGACGGATCTTGGTCAGTTCTTCCATAAGATTGACCTTGGTCTGCAAACGGCCCGCCGTATCCACAAAAAGAATGTCCACCCCTTCCCTGACGGCGCGATCCATAGCTTCATAGGCCACAGACGCAGGGTCCGCTCCGGCGGACTTGGCATGAAAAAGCGCTCCCACACGCCCGGCCCACACCTGAAGCTGCTCTATGGCAGCAGCGCGGAAGGTGTCGGCGGCGGCAATCATGACCTTTTTGCCCTGCATGCGGGCGCGGTGGGCCAGCTTTGCTATGGTGGTGGTTTTTCCCACGCCGTTTACGCCGATCATCAGCACCACCTCAGGCGGGTTGACGGCGGCAATGCGGCGCGGCGCGCGAAAAATTTCCTCCACTTCGGCCATGAGCAAAGCGCGCATGCCGGAGGCTTCGGTCACTTTTTCCTTGCGGGCGCGCTCCTTAAGGCGCTCCACAAGCTCCAGAGACGGCTCGTAGCCCAGGTCGGCCATGATAAAAAGCTCTTCCAGCTCTTCCCAGAAGGCATCGTCAAGTTCGCCATGTCCGGAGAAAAGAGCGTCCAGCCCGCGTGCGAACTGTTCGCGCGTGCGGGCCAGCCCTTCGGTGATCTTGATGAAAAGACGGCTGCGCTCGTCTTCTTCGTCTTCCAGATCAAGGGCAAGGGCAAGGCGGTACTGCAATTCCGAACGGAATTCGTCCACCTGCCGGTAATCCATGCGCTGCGTCCAGTCGCGGAAATCGTCCACAAAAGCCTGCGCCTCGTGGGGCGGAGCTTCCAGCGCGCCAA
This sequence comes from Desulfovibrio sp. 1188_IL3213, assembly GCF_036763145.1. Classification (NCBI taxonomy): domain Bacteria; kingdom Pseudomonadati; phylum Thermodesulfobacteriota; class Desulfovibrionia; order Desulfovibrionales; family Desulfovibrionaceae; genus Desulfovibrio; species Desulfovibrio sp. 1188_IL3213. Next base: position 3,351 of record NZ_JBAIYR010000242.1, read on the forward strand.
GCAGAAAAGAAAGGCGCTGCCACAAAAGATCACCGGTTTCGTCCACGCCCTCCAGCACGATGCCCAGCCAGACAGAAAGGCGCGGCGCGGCCTCACGCAGGCGCAGCGTCAGGGCCTCATCGCCAGGAGCTGCAGGCGCAACGCGAGG
>NZ_JBAIYR010000243.1:0-3495 GCF_036763145.1 Desulfovibrio sp. 1188_IL3213
CGGCGCAAGCCCGGCCCTGGCCCGGCGCTGGAAAGGCGAACTGGCCTGCTGGCTGGCCCCCCGCGCACGCATGGCCTGTCTGATGGGTCGTCTGCGGCCGCTTGTTCTTGCTTTGGGCGGCAAGACAGGGCAGAATACCGAGTTGTTCCGAAAACTGGCGGCCTCTCCCCTGCAGCAATGGCTGGAGGAAAAGGAAATGGAAAACTGCCGCCAGTGGCTGTTGGCGGAATTGCCGACGGAATTGCACGCTCATATAGCGGAGTTACTTTATGATCTCCCCTGAATTTTCCACCGGTGTCACGCTGCTGCTGTACGGCCTTGCAAGCGTGTCCGGCATAGTCGGCATGGTGGCGCGCAGCCCTTTCTGGCGAAAGCTTGGCTGCTGGCTGGCGGGCGCGGGTTTTATTTTTCAGACCATCTCTCTGGCTACGGGCTTTCACAAGGCCCTGCCCGGCGGGCTGAGCCTTGGGGCATACCTGCAGCTCATGGCCTGGTTTGTGGTTTTGTGCGGACTGGTGGCCTGGGGCAAACTCCGGCAGGAGTCTCCGCTTATTTTCGCCTCACCGCTTGGCCTTATGCTTTTTGCCATGTCGGCCCCGTATCTTGAAGCGGTTGTCCAGGTTCCGCCTTCGCTCAAGGCGCCTTTTTACGCCCTGCACATCGGCACGCTTTTTCTGAGCCTGGCCCTGCTGGCCCTGGCCTTCGCGGCCGGAGCACTTTTTCTTTTTCTGGAAGCGCGCATCAAGAGCAAGCAGTATATGAAGGGCTTTTGGCAGGACATGCCCGCCCTCACCATGCTTGACAAAATCAACGCCTTCACTACGGTTGTGGCCTACCCTCTGTATACTCTGGGCATAATTTCCGGCCTTGTATGGGCAAAGCCCGTATTTGGCGCTACCGTTACGGGCGATCCCAAGGAAGTTATCAGCATCGTCATCTGGATGCTGTTTTCCGTACTGTTCAACAACAGGATCACCAAGGGGTGGAGAGGCCGCAAACCGGCACGACTGGCGGTTTTTATTTTTATTTTGTGTCTTTTTTCAATCATTGTGGTGAATACCTTTATGGAGACGCACCACGCATTCACCCGGCGCTGACTTGGGCATGAACTATGGACTGTGATATCTTTCTTGTGGGCCTGAATCACCGCACCGCCGGAGTGGATGTGCGCGAACGCTTCGCCCTTGCCAATCATTGCGATGAAGAACACTGGGCTCTGCCATGTACGGGCGCGGTTAGCGAGAGTATTATACTCTCCACCTGCAACCGCGTGGAAATCCTGGCGGCAGGAACCGGCGAAGTGGCGGAGCAGGTGCTGCGCAACTGGGCTGGAGCAAGGGAAAGCGACGTTGAGGATCTCAGGCCCTACGTCTATGTGCATAAAAACCTTGAGGCAGTGCGGCATCTGTTTTCCGTGGCGTCAAGCCTGGATTCAATGGTGCTGGGCGAACCCCAGATTCTCGGCCAGTTGAAAACCGCCTACCGCAAGGCCGTAAAAAGCCGGGCCACGGGTGTCATTCTCAACAGGCTGCTGCACAAGGCTTTTTCGGTGGCAAAAAGGGTGCGCACCGAAACCGCCGTGGCTTCCAGCGCGGTTTCCATCAGCTATGCCGCCGTGGAACTGGCAAAACGCATTTTCGGCGACATGCGCGAACACAAGGCCATGCTTGTGGGAGCGGGCGAAATGGCCGAACTGGCCGCCATGCACCTCCTTCAGGCCGGAATTAACGAAATTCTTGTGGCCAACCGCACCCTTGTGCGCGGAGAGGAACTGGCAAAGCAGTTTAACGGACACGCCATTCCCTTTGAAGACATGTCGCGCCATCTGCTGGATGTGGACATCATCATCACTTCCACCGGCTCGCAGGAACCCATTATCCGCGCCCGCGACATCCGCGCAGCCCTCAAGGCCCGTAAAAACAGGCCCATGTTTTTTATTGATATTGCGGTCCCACGCGACATTGATCCAGATGTCAACGGTCTGGACAACGTCTATCTGTACGACATTGATGACCTCAAGGAAGTTGTCGAAGAAAACCTCGCCACCCGGCGCGATGAGGCGGCCAAGGCGGCAGAGATCGTCAACGAAGAAGTGGTGCAGTTTTCGCGCTGGCTGGCTGCTCTGGACATGCAGCCCACCATTGTGGACCTTATCAAAAAAGGCCAGCGCGCCGCGGAAGAGGAACTGGCAAAAACCCTCAAGCGCCTTGGCCCCGTGGACGACAATACGCGGGAGGCCCTTGAAGCCATGGCCGGCGCACTGGTGCGCAAGCTCAACCACGACCCCATCATGTTTCTCAAGCATGGCGGCATGTCTCAGGAAGGCAACGGCCCCCGCATAAGCATCATGCGCCGCATTTTCAACCTGGATAAAACAGGCTGTATTTACTCGGAGGAAAACTGATGCGCTGGTATGGCATCGACGACCTCACGCCCGAGGACACGGCAAAAATAGCCGCCAGACTCAAAGAAATGGAGCTTGAAGCCGGTCTTGAGGGTCTGTATTGGCTGCCCGCACCCGCAGAACTGCTTTCCGGTCTGCAAAAAGAGCACACCGAAAGCTGCGGCCCGCACGTTTTCGGACTGGAACTTGAAGAAGATTCTTTGCGGATGGAACTTCTGGTTCGGGCCAAAGGACGCATGCGGTGCGAATGTGTGCACTATGCCGAGCCGGAACTGCGCGATCGCATGATCGTCTGGCTTGATCAGATGCTTGCCGATCTTGGCATCAACGCCTGACGCGGCAGATATTTTTCTGACCGCTCTGCCGCCTGCGAAGTGAGCGGCAGACGCGTGAGCGCCAAGGCGTATCGTTGTGAACACAGCGAATGCACGCCGAATGCCGCAGCACATTGAAATACGCATTCTGTATGGCTGCACGGTCAAAATGCAGGCCGCTGCCATTTGAAGTTTTTGGCTTATTTTCATTTGGGCCGCCTGCGCGGCGGGCGGCAGAGGGGGCCTGTTAGGGGCTTTGCCCCTCCGAGGCCCCCTCTGCACTCCCCCCGGACCACCCCTGAAGTTTCCAGCGCTTTACAGTCGCGAGGGCTGCGCGTCTTGTGCTGCGGGAGCTTCCTCGCTTCGCTCGGTGATCTCCCTGCGCGCCGCGCAATGCCATCCACGAGATTGGCTTTGACTGATTGGATACGTTGGACGATGGATAGTAAAAACGCCTCGTCTGCGCGCTGTATTGTAAGAGCCACCGGCAAAAAGCAAGAGCTGCTTCAGGAGGGAGAAATATGCTGTCCGGCATGTTCGGGTTCGCCAGCCTTGGTCTGATCTGGCTTGGCCTGGCCTGGATTGGTCCGGCCCCCGCAGCCTGTGACACCCAACAGGCAGAGCCCGTAATCAAGCTTTGAGCACACGCATGAATCAAGCCCCGCGCCTGCAGGATCTTCCCCGTGCCGCTGCCCTGCTCTGCCTTGAGGTAGAGCGCTTCTGCCTGCACGATCTGGCCCTGCCGCGCGGCTCAAGCCTTGTGCTGGCCCTTTCCGG
>NZ_JBAIYR010000244.1:0-3476 GCF_036763145.1 Desulfovibrio sp. 1188_IL3213
CGCTTGAAAACCGCTATGAGCGCCCGGCTGAAGTCGGGGCCGACAGGCTGGTGGGGGCGTATGCGGCCCGCCGTCTGTATCCGGAAACTCCCGGTCTGCTGGTGGTTGATTTCGGCACGGCGGTAACCATTGACTGTGTTAACGGCGACGCCTACATGGGCGGCCTGATTTTTCCCGGTCCGCGCACCGCGTTAAGCGCTCTTTCGCGCGAGGCGGCCAAGCTGCCCAGAGTCAACCTGGACGGGCGGGCCGATGAGCCGACCCCGGGGCGCAGCACGGCCACCAGCATACAGCATGGGCTGGTTTTCGGCTTTGCCTGTATGGTTGAGGGGCTTGCGCAACGCCTCAAACGGCAGTTGCCCGGCCCTGTAAAGGTGTTGGGAACCGGAGGCTTTGCGGCGTCCATCGCCAGGGTAAGCCCGGTTTTTGACCATGTGCTGCCCGCCTTGCTGCTTGAGGGTTTACGCCGCCTGTACTATGAAGAGCGCACGGCGCTGTGACGTGGCCGGAGCAAGGCTGCCCGTTGTTTCCGGCTTTGGCCGGAGCGTAGTGGCATTGTGCAAAAGCAGCTTGCGCCCGTCAGCGCATGGAGCGGTTTTATTTGATGTTCTTCCGGCGGATGCGCGGGCAGGCGGCCCACGGGAAGACCTGCGCGCCGTTTGCTGCCCGTTTGAGCGCGGAAGCGTGCGCCGTAAAGGCTTTGAAAGCGGATTTCCCAAAGTTATAATGCCCTGATCGGCAGATGCGTTATATTGATTGAAAACAAGCCCAATGAGGGCAAAGGAGCCACACATGAGCAGCATTGCCTCGGTATTTGGCCGTGAAATCCTGGATTCGCGCGGTAATCCCACCGTCGAGGTGGAAGTGACCCTGGAATCCGGACTCAGAGCGCGGGCCGCCGTGCCTTCCGGGGCTTCCACCGGCAGCCGCGAAGCTCTGGAAATGCGTGACGGCGATAAAAAGCGTTACTGCGGCAAGGGCGTCACCAAGGCCGTGGACCATGTGAACAGCGAAATCGCCGATGCCCTGCTTGGCATGGATTCGCTGCGTCAGGTGCAGATTGACAATACTCTTATTGATCTGGACGGCACGGACAACAAATCCCGGCTCGGAGCCAACGCCATGCTTGGCGTGTCTATGGCCTGCGCCAGGGTGGCGGCGTCTTTTCTGGGCCTGCCCCTTTACAAGTACCTCGGCGGCATCAACGCCAAGGTGCTGCCCGCGCCCATGATGAACATCATCAACGGCGGGGCGCATGCTCCCAACAACCTGGATATCCAGGAATTCATGATCATGCCCGTGGGGGCCATGACCTTCCGCGATTCGCTGCGTATGGGTACAGAAATCTTCCATATGCTTCAGGCGATTCTGAAAAAAGACGGCCATGTCACCAGCGTGGGCGACGAGGGCGGCTTTGCCCCCAACCTCAAGAATCACGACGAGGCTTTCGCGTACATCATCAAGGCCATCGAAGAGGCCGGCTATAATCCCGGCACCGAGGTGGCCCTGGCTATTGATGCGGCCTCCAGCGAATTCTACAAGGACGGCAAATACGTTCTTGCCGGCGAAGGCAAGACCTTTAACAATGCCGAACTGAGCGAATGGCTGGCTGAATTCACCCGCAAGTATCCCCTTATTTCCATCGAAGACGGCATGGCCGAAAGCGATTGGGACGGCTGGGGCATGCTGACCGCCAGCCTTGGCGACCACGTGCAGCTTGTGGGCGACGACGTTTTTGTGACCAATCCTTCCATTCTGGCCGAGGGCATTGCCGAGGGCGTGGCAAACTCCATCCTCATCAAGCTCAATCAGATAGGCACTGTCACAGAAACTCTGGATACCATTGAAATGGCGAAAGAAGCTGCCTATACCACCGTCATTTCGCACCGTTCTGGCGAAACGGAAGACAGCTTCATTGCGGATCTTGCCGTGGGCGTCAACTCCGGCCAGATCAAAACCGGTTCCCTGTGCCGCTCCGAGCGCATGTCCAAGTACAACCAGTTGCTGCGCATTGAGGAAGAACTGGGCGATGATGCCGAGTTTTTCGGCCCCATGCTGGCGGAATACTATTCGCTGGGTACGGAAGAATAAGGCCGGTTTCGGCGTTGATCATATGATGCAGGCAAAGCCCGCGTCCGCCGACAGCGGACGCGGGCTTTGCCGTACCTGCGGAGTATGCAGGGTGTTATTTCGCAGCACGGGCGCATGTGCAAAGACGGCCGCCCGGCAGGCGGGGCTTGATGCCTTATGAACGGCGGCTTTTGGCGGTTCCTCGGCCAAAGGCCCTGGCCTGCTGTTGCGCGCTGTTCAAGCAGTGAAAAATGAGGCATGCGCCCTTGAGCTTGGAGCCGGGGCGGTCTATACTGCTGACATCACATGACTCTACTATGTTGGTCGCCTGCGGGCCAAGAAAAAATACATGGAGCAAGCCATGCTAGTAATTGACGGCAAAAAGACTGCACAGGACATCCGTGCGGAACTGGCTGCGGAAGTGGCCGCAGCCACGTCCCAGGGACGCCGCGCCCCCGGCCTGGCAGTGATTCTTGTTGGTGAGGACCCGGCGTCGCAGGTGTACGTGCGCAACAAGGAAAAAGCCTGCGCCGAGGTGGGCATCATCTCCTTTGCCTATCGCCTGCCCGCAGAGACCGGACAGCAGGAGCTGCTGGCCCTTATTGCGGAATGCAACGCACGCGCGGATGTGGACGGCATTTTGCTGCAGCGGCCCCTGCCCCGGGGGCTGGACGCTCAGGCATGCCTGCTGGCCATTGACCCGGCCAAGGATGTGGACGGCTTTCACCCCGAAAACGTGGGGCGTCTTTCACTGGGGCTGCCGGGCTTTGTTTCCTGCACGCCCGCAGGCGTTATGGAGCTTCTGCGCCGCTACAATCTGCCCACCAGGGGCAAGAAAGCCGTGGTGGTGGGCCGTTCGGACATTGTGGGCAAACCCCTGGCCCTGCTGCTGACCCGTTCCGGCGAATTTGGCGATGCCACCGTCACCATTTGCCATTCACGTACCCCCGACCTGGCGGAAGAATGCCGCAAGGCCGACTTTTTATTCCTTGCCGTGGGCAGGCCCCGCCTCATTACCGGCGACATGGTGCGTCAGGGCGCGGTGGTCATTGACGTGGGCATCAACCGCGGCGACGACGGCCTGTGCGGCGACGCGGACTATGAAAGCGTCAGTAAAAAGGCTGCGGCCATTACCCCCGTACCCGGCGGCGTCGGGCCTATGACCATTGCCATGCTGCTTGTGAACACGGTGCAGTCCTGGCGGCAGCGCACTGCCTGGTGACGTGGCTCTGATGTTTTTTCCTGCTCCCTTCGGGGAGCAGGAAACTTTGGTTTCCACCATTAGAGCAGATTAACTTTGAGAATATACATTCTCAAAGTTTAAGGCACGCTCACTTCGGCGTTTAACCGCGCAGATAAACTGCGCTTACGCCTCCGTAGCGAACGTCTGCTCACGCAGCCGCCAG
>NZ_JBAIYR010000245.1:0-3474 GCF_036763145.1 Desulfovibrio sp. 1188_IL3213
TACGAACCGTCAGTTTGGCATTCTTATGGCTGTTCACCCTTTCCCTCACTCGGTTTGCTGTTGTTTGGTAACTCCAGCTTTACCGATTTGGGGAGGGTGAACAACCTATAGAAACACTACATCTAGACAGTGTCGTCACGAGATGAATTTGCTTGGTATATCAAGGAGAACGAGCCTTTTATACAGGGAGTGTACTCTTATGGTACTCGACCGGAATAAAAGGCGAAGTTCGACGCAGAGATACCGGGAAAGGCGCTCGTGACGACACTGTCTAGGACGTTGTATTTCAAGCCTGCACTTTCAGAGAGTTATGCCCCACTACGGCGTTTGCAGCATAACACATAACGCTGCTGCCTCATCCGTAAAGGGCAAGCGGCCATGCTTGAAGCTGCGCCTGGCCCTTTGGGACGGGTACCTGCCTTCGCAGACGCCGGAGCGCTTCACGGGCTAAAATACTCTGAGGAATAGTCCGCAAGGCCCGTCAATGCCGCCAGATTCAATAGGAAAGCCCCGGCCAATGGCCGGGGCTTTCCTATTGAATCTGCTCTTCACCAGTGAGCACAAAGCTGACTATGCTTCATCACTCAGGCGGCGAAAGCTTTTTTTACCTGCGCCACAGACCGGGCAACGCCAATCTTCGGGCAGGTCTTCAAACTTGGTTCCCGCGGGAATCTTGTGGCGCTTGTCGCCACGGTCGGGATCATACACATAGCCACAGTTTACCATCTGGCAACGCCACATGTCTTGCGGTTCAGCCATGATACCTCCCTGTTTTTTCCGGCGACTATTCGCCAGCCGTAGCAGTACCGGTGACAAAGCCCTTGCTGTCAGTACCCGTGGACGAAGGCGTACCGGCGATCTTGGCAAGATAGGTGTCGCCAAGGTTCTTGATATGGCTGCCGATATTTTCGTAATAGGTCAGATGGGCCTGTTCTTCTTCAATAATGCGCTCAAAAAGGCGTGCAGTAACAATATCGCCCTGTTCTTTACAGACATTGAGGAACTGGCTGTACGCTTCAATGGTGGCGTCTTCCTGGTCCGCATCGCTTTCATAGATAGCGGGAACGGCCTGACCAGTGACCACCTTGCCGTCTTTCTGGGTGGTCGGTTCGCCGCCCAGTTCCTTGATGCGTTCAGCGAAGCTTTCCGCATGACGCATTTCGTCAATGGCGATAAGCTTCATGTTGGCAGCCAGTTCACCATAGTCCATATCATCCAGGCTATAGTGCTGGTTCATGTATTGGTGTATGGCGTGCAGCTCCATGGCGCGAGCCTTGTTGAGAACCTCGATGACCTTGGCCTTGCGGTTTTCTCTATTTCCAGCCATTCTGAAACTCCTTGTGTTATAGAGTACCAGAGATTTATAAACGTATTTGCGCAAACACTCAAGCCTGGTTCTGCCGACAAAACCCTGGCAAAAGCGCTCAAAAAAACGCCTTGCCTCCGGTTCGCTGCGGAACACATTATGCCAGAAGCGCGCCCTGTCACACAGCTTTCCCGCCGCCGTCAGGCAGCCGGGTTCGTCCCGGCCCTTGAATTTTTCTCAGGCCGAACAAGCTACGCCGCTATCACTGAACAGGCGGCCTACTGTATGTCGCCGCACACACGTCCGGCACAGTTGCAACAAATACCGTCATATTCAATACGCGAACTCAACACGGAAGAAAAACCTTCCACGTTCATGCCATCCACGCAAGGAGCCTCGTGCATACCCATCACATCTCCGATGCGGCCACACTGGATGCAGCGCACATGATGGTGACGTGAGATATCGCCGTCAAACCGCTTGGTCGATCCGGCAGCCTCAAGACGGCGAATTTCGCCGCTGTCGGCCAGAAAGTCCAGGTTGCGGTAAACGGTGCCAAGGCTGATGCGGGGCAGACGTTCGCGCACGATGCTGTAAAGCTCATCCGCAGTGGGATGAGTTTTGGTCTTGCGCAACTCTTCCAAAATTACCGCACGCTGACGGGTCATTCTTGTTTGAACTTGGGCCATATCAGTCTCCATATGATAGTAAAAATTACTGTTACCGAAGGATGCTGTCAAGCCCAAATACGACCAGGATGCTAAAATATATGCTGCCCGGGGCTTATGCCAGCAGGATGGCCTGATCCGGTGCTTTGCCGTGTAGTGCCGGCGTTTGCTCCTGATCATCAAACGGCATTGCTGTTATTCCAGGCCAAAAGCCATGAGGCTTCGGGCTCCATTCAGGATACGCTGCGGGGAGGCCTTGCCTCCACACGCAGCCAGCCCAGTCCAAACCATTAGATCGGACAAGGGCTGCTGTTCCGGAGTGTTTCCAAATTCAGCGCTGCCGCAAGGGCCATCTTCCGATTGCGATCGTCCTTCATTCGCCGCAAATAATCGCCACTTTCCTTCGGTTCAAAAACCAGCGTTTTTGCACAGGGCGCAGTGTTGCCGCACGCGCCCTGTTTCTGTCACCAGATTGCACCTTGAGCCTGGCCTCATCCGGCAACCGACCCTGTCGCGCAGCCGGTGTGGGCGACGGAGTGATCTGCGGCTTCAAGGGCCTGCCGACTGGCGGCTATCAGAAATTTTTTACAATCATCAAACTAGAGCAATTTCACTTTGAAATTGCTCTGGCGGCTGCGCGAGCAGACGCCCGCCGCGAAGGCGTAAGCGCAATTTATTTGCGCGGTTAAACACCGAAGCGAGCGTGTTTTAAACTTTGAGAATGTACATTTTCAAAGTTAATCTGCTCTAATCTGTGCGCTTACTTTTTCCCGATATGTCCGCGATCACTATCATGTAGCGGAAAACGCGCAAGTTCAGGCAAAGGGCATTCAAAAAGCCCACTCAAAGCACCTGCCGCTGGCTGCAGCACTCGCCAAAGCCCAGGGGCAGCGCGCACCACAGCAGCAGGACGGCCATGCAGAGCTTGCCCCGCATATGCCGGAAAAATGTTCTGCAGAGATATGGCAGCCGACAGAACCGACAGGCAAGCCTGCCCGCACAGAACCAGTCGCAAAGCTGCCCGGGATTTAACCTGCCCAGCATCACGCCATCGGCACGACACCCAAAGCACAACGTCAAGCGCGAGCCGCAAACCGGGCTTGCCGCTTCAGCTGCATCTGCATTACTGCCTACGTATCGAAGGAATTTACTAAGTTATAAAACTTACTAAAAGAGGTCAAGCCGTAACCCGTCAACACGCACTAGTATTCATAAGGTTACAATCAATAGCCCGCTTTTCTTGAAAATTTTTTTCAGTTTTCCCGAAACATAGAAAAGAGCCACAGAAATTTATCTGGAACATAAATAGATACATGCCTGTAACAGGCGCACACCTGTCAGATGTCCTTGCCCATCGCTCCACGCGCCGCAACGCTCTAGCTGTAGAGTGATGGGATGGTCCCGCCCGCATAAATTGGCTACCCTAGGGTATGGAAAACCTCAGAAAGGGAACCATCCCATGAAGATCATTACTACCATCGGCATTGATTTGGCAAAGAA
>NZ_JBAIYR010000246.1:0-3467 GCF_036763145.1 Desulfovibrio sp. 1188_IL3213
GGGCGCGCCATTGCCCAAACCCTTGCCCGGGACGGCTTTCAGGTTTTTCTCACCTATGTGAGCCGCCCCGCGGAGGCGGAGCAGACGGTGGCCGAAATCAGGGCGGCGGGCGGCCAGGCCAGGGCTTTTGCCCTTGATGTGAGCGACGGTGCTGCTGTTTCCGATTTTTTCACCACTGAAATCAAGGACAAGGTTGATCTTGCCGTGCTCGTGAACAACGCGGGCATCACCAAGGACGGTTTTCTTATCCGCATGAAGGATGAGGACTTTGACCGGGTAATCAACGTCAACCTGCGCGGGGCCTTCATCTGCACCCGCGAGGCCGCCAAAATCATGAGCAAGGCCCGCAAGGGCCGCATTGTGAACATTTCTTCGGTGGTGGGCCAGATGGGCAACGCCGGTCAGGCCAACTACGCCTCGGCCAAAGCCGCCCTGCTGGGCCTCACCAAGTCCTGCGCCAAAGAGCTGGCCGCACGCCAGATCACGGTCAATGCCGTGGCTCCCGGCTTTATTGAAACGGACATGACCGCCGCCCTTGGCGATGATGTTCGTAAAAGCTATGAGGAAGTTATTCCGCTCAAGCGCATGGGCACTGCCCAGGAAGTGGCCGACGCCGTGGCGTTTTTCGCCTCGGACAAGGCCGCCTACATTACCGGGCAGGTGCTTGGAGTGAATGGGGGCATGTACTGCTAGCGCAGTTTTGCAGTAATAATGTTAACTGCTCCTGTGCGGAGTGTTGCTGACAATCCGCGCCACGAAACATACCCGGATTACCAGGCGTTCTCCCGGCCGCCGAGCGGCTGCGGAAAACAGACAGTGATGTCGTGCCTGCAAGGGCAACCCTGTTTCAGCCGCCGGCAAGCAAAAGTGCGGCTGAAAAAAACAAGGCATGTTCGCCGGCCAGGCAGTTAACGTGAAAGCACGCACGCAGAACAACCGAAGACGCACCCGGCACTGCCCTGAAGCCGGGGTTTGGATGGATATTAAAATTACCTGGAGGATACCATGTCTGATGTCGCCGAAAAAGTTAAAAAAATCATTGTAGACCAACTGGGCGTCAGCGCTGATGAAGTCAAGCCCGAAGCCAGCTTTGTGGAAGATCTGGGCGCTGACTCCCTGGACCTGACTGAGCTGATCATGGCTATGGAAGAAGAGTTCGAAGTCGAAATCGCCGACGAAGATGCTCAGAAGATCCTGAAGGTCCAGGACGCCATTGCCTATATCGAAGAAAAGAAATAGCCAAGGTTTGTTCGCCAGATATGCAGCGTGCGAGGGGGCGGTAAAGCCCCCTCCCGCACCAAAGGAGCATGCATGACCCGTCCCCGCGTAGTAATCACCGGCGTTGGCGGCGTTACGCCCCTCGCCAACGATATTGAGAGCACCTGGAAAAAGCTGCTCGCAGGCGAGTCGGGCATAGCGCCCATCACGCTTTTTGACGCTTCCGCCTACGATTCGCGAATCGCGGGAGAAGTGAAAAATTTTGTGCCCGAAGATTTCATGCCCGCCAAACAGGTGCGGCGCATGGACCGTTTTACCCAGTTTGCCGTGGCTTCGGCCCAGATGCTGCTCAGGGACGCGGGCTATGAAGTGACGGACGCCAATGCCTACGACACCGCCGTTATCCTCGGCATCGGCCTTGGCGGCCTGCACACCATCGAAACGTATCACGCCAAACTGCTTGAAGCCGGTCCCAACAGAATCTCGCCTTTCATGATTCCCATGTTGATTTCAAACATGGGTCCGGGGCAGATATCTATTTTTACCGGAGCCAAAGGCCCCAACATTGTCACCACTACGGCCTGCGCCTCGGGCATTCACGCCATGGGTACCGCATACAGCGAAATTTTGCTGGGCCGGGTCAAGGCCGTCATCACCGGTGGCGTGGAAGCCACGGTAACGCCCCTGGGCGTGGCCGGTTTTACTGCGCTCAAGGCGCTCTCCACCCAGTACAACGATGAGCCTGCCAAGGCTTCGCGCCCGTTTGACGCCAAACGCGATGGCTTTGTCATCGGCGAAGGCGCCGGGCTGCTCTTTGTTGAAACACTGGAATCGGCGCAGGAACGCGGAGCCAGAATTTATGCGGAACTGGTAGGCTACGGCGCATCAGGCGACGCCTACCACATGACCGCTCCCTGTGAAAATGGCGAAGGCATGGCCCGCGCCATGCAGAACGCCCTGCGTGAAGCCGGAATCTCGCCGTCGGCCATCGGGCATATCAACGCTCACGCCACGTCCACCATGCTCAATGACAGCACGGAAACCAAGGCCATCAAGCTGCTCTTCGGCGACCATGCCAGGAAGATCAAGATCTCTGCCACCAAGTCCATGACCGGGCATCTGCTCGGGGCTGCCGGCGGCATAGAATCTGTCTTCACCGCGCTGGCCCTGCATGATGAAATGCTGCCCGGCACCATCAACCTTGAAAATCCTGATCCCGAGTGCGATCTCGACTACATGGCTGACGGTTCCCAAAATATCGCCTGCGAGTATGCCATGTGCAATTCCTTCGGCTTTGGCGGCACCAATGCCAGCCTGATCCTGAAGAAGTGGGACAATAAATGACCTGCCGCCCGCGATGCCTGCCGGAAGGACTGATATCTTTCCGGCAGGCATCCGGCGGTGCGCGTTTAACGCTTCTGCCGCTGCGGGGCAGTCCTGTTTTTAGAAAACGCCGGTGGACGAAATCCGCTTTCGGCAGTCGAGCAATACCTGGACGAAACCAGTTGTGCCTGCGCACAGCTTTCGCACAGGAAAATCCGGCGCGGATCACGGGCAGCCAGTCCACCTGATCCGCGTTTTTTGAAAAAAGGCCCCGCTAACGCCACGGCCCGCCTTACTGGTCAGAACCGTCCGAACGCCCCCATAAGGCCGCCGGACGTTGTGTTCTCCGCCGGGCCAGCTCAGTACACACACTGCCCGCCGCTGTGGCGGGCAGTATATTTCACTAAGGATGCCACGTTCATGGATGAAATTCTGCTGCAAGACCCGGAAATCGCAAAGGCCATTGCTCTGGAATCGCAAAGGCAGATGGGCAAGCTTGAGCTTATCGCCTCGGAAAACATTGTTTCCACGGCGGTACGTGAAGCCCAGGGCAGCGTACTGACCAACAAATACGCCGAAGGCTATCCCGGCAAGCGCTACTATGGCGGCTGCGAATACGTGGATATGGTGGAAACCCTGGCGCAGGAAAGGGCCAGGCTGCTTTTTGACGCGCAGTACGTCAACGTGCAGCCCCATTCCGGCTCGCAGGCCAACATGGCCGCCTACCTGGCCGTTCTCAAGCCCGGCGACACCATTCTCGGCATGGATCTTTCCCACGGCGGACACCTCACCCACGGCAGCCCGGTGAACTTTTCCGGCCGTCTTTTCAAGGTGCTCTCGTATGGCGTGCAGCGCGAAACCGGCCGCATCGACTATGACGATGTGGCCGCCAAGGCCCGTGAGCACAAGCCCCGCGTCATCGTGGC
>NZ_JBAIYR010000247.1:0-3463 GCF_036763145.1 Desulfovibrio sp. 1188_IL3213
CGCAGCACGCGCAAGCCCGCTTCGCGCACCAGAGGGCGGGGCAGGTGCAGGTGTTCGCTCAGGGGCAGGGTGACGTTTTGCACCAGACTCAACGCGCCGAGCAGGGCGCCGTCCTGAAAAAGAACACCCATGTGGCGGCGCACCCTGCGAAAATCATCCTTGCCCAACGAAAAAAGATCGCGTCCGCCCACCAGCACCTGGCCGGAAAGAGGGCGTGACAGACCGATGATATGGCGCAGCAGTGTCGATTTTCCGCAGCCGGAGCCGCCAAGAATGACCGACACTTTGCCGCCCGGCAGCACCGCGTTGACATCACTGAGCACCACATGGCTGCCGTAGCCCACGCTGAGCGCGCGAAATTCTATGTCCCATGCCTGCATGAAAGCCTGCCGTGTTTCAGGATTGTGGCCGTACCCGGTTGCCGGGCGCGGAGCGGAAGGTATTTTGCGGTCTGTGCTTTTTTGTGTGTTCCGCCGGGGCCGCCACAGCCTAACCCAGGCCGAGCGGGGGAACAAGCCCGTGAAATACGGGCAGTGCCGTGATGACGCGTCACGGCGTACCGGGAAGTCAGGCGGTTCAGGGGCTGTGCCGCACACCGCAAGTTTGTCGGCCTGCGGCGCTGGACAGGGTGTTGCGTCCGTATGCGCCCAAGGCCGCTGGTGGCTTGCGCGGCAGGGTTTTAAGGGCAGATCCCTGCCGCGCGCTCCACGCCTGAAACGTTCGAGGCTTGTGACGTTTTAGAGCATTTTCACTCTGAAACTGCTCCGGCGACTGCGTGAGCAAGCGCAATTTATTTGCGCTGTCAAGCGCCGAAGCGAGCGTGCCGTAAACTTTGAGAATGCCCATTCTCAAAGGTAATCTGTTCCAAATGCTCGCTTGGGGCAGACAAAGCCTGCCAAGGCGCATTTTCGGGCAAGAATTTTCAGAAAAACTCTTGCAGGGCAGTCAATGCATTGCATTGGCAAGCTGCTCTAGTCTTCGGGCATGTCCTCGGGAAAGTCGACGTTGGCGTACACGTTCTGCACGTCATCGTTGTCGTCCAGGGCATCCATAAGGCGCAGCACTTTCTGGCCCATGTCCGCGTCAACAGCCACCAGGTTCTGGGGAACCATGGCAAGCTCGGCAGACTGCATGACAATGCCCGCAGCTTCCAGCGAATCGCGCACGGCGGTGAAGTCGGTCAGGGCCGTATGGATGGTCCATTCTTCCCCATCGTCAATAACATCGTCAGCCCCGGCTTCCAGGGCGGCTTCCATTATTTTTTCTTCGGGGTAGGCGTTTTTTTCAACGCTGATGACGCCTTTGTGGTCAAACATCCAGCCAACGCTGCCGTTTTCACCCATTGAGCCGCCATGCTTGGAAAAGAGGTGGCGCACTTCGGCCACGGTGCGGTTCTTGTTGTCGGTGGCTACTTCGACCATGACAGCGATGCCGCCGGGGCCGTAGCCTTCATAGAAGGTTTCGGTAAGATCGCCGCCGGCGTCTTCGCCGGTACCCTTGCGGATGGCCGCCTCGATCTTGTCTTTGGGCAGGTTTACGGCCTTGGCCGCAGCAATGGCCGCGCGCAGACGGGGATTCATGGCGGGATCGCCGCCGCCCTTGGCTGCAATGATAATTTCTTTGGCGGCCTTGGTGAACAGCTTGCCGCGTTTTGCGTCCTGACGGCCCTTACGGTGCTGAATATTGGCCCATTTACTGTGACCAGCCATAAAACCTCCGAAACCTTTAGGGAATAAATTGTTTTACCTGCCCGGCGGCGTACCCACGGGGTCGGTCTGGTTCGGCTTGCCGCGAAAGCCAAGGCCCACGAAAAACGTTTCCTTGCTTTCGGCGCGCGAACTCTTGGGCTTGAAGGACTTGACCGTTGTAAAAGCCTTGCGCATGGGCGCAAGCAGTTCCTGCACGTCCGGACCCATGAAAATTTTAACCACAAAGCCGCCGCCTTGCTTCAAATGCAGGCAGGCCACAGCCAGCGCTTCCACAGCCAGGTCCAGCGAGCGGGCCTGGTCGGTAAAGCGGGTGCCTGTGGTGCGCGGGGCCATGTCGCTTATAACATGGTCAAAGGGGCCGAGTTCTTCCAGTCTGGCCTCAAAGGCCGGGGAGCGGTTGAACACGTCTTCCTGCATGAAGATGACCTGGGGGGGAAAGGCCGTCTCGGTGCTTTGAATGTCACAGGCCAGAACCAGGCCCCGGGAACCCACCTTTTCCGCCGCGCCCAATGACCAGGAGCCGGGGGCTGCCCCCAGGTCCAGAATCTTTTGGCCGGGCCGCAACAGGCGGAATTTGGCGTCCAGTTCCTTAAGCTTGTAGACCGAACGCGCGGGATAGTTCTCGCGCTTGGCCTTCAGGAAGTAATGGTCTCGATATTCCTTCATAATAAATACCAACGCGCAAGCGTACTCCTTTTTGCGCATTTCGCCAAGTGTCATGTAGGGCAGGCAGCCGAAAAAAAACGGCGACATGCGTTGACCGCTCTCTTTTGATGATATAGGTTATCAGTACGGTTTCATGGCGACCGGGCTTTTCGCCCGTACGCCGTAATTAAAGGAGACTGCTTATGAAAAAAATTCTGCTGGCCTTGAGCTTTGTATGTTGCGCCCTCTGGATCGGCGCCGGCGTCGCCCAGGCGGAAAGCGTTAAGGTTCCTGTCAATAAAATTACTGATGAAGGCGTGGGAGAGGCCATCGGCTTCATCACCTTTGCTGATGACGGCAAGGGCGGAGTAGACGTTCTTGTTGATATCGTAGGCATAAGCGAAGGCGAGCACGGCATGCACGTGCACGAAAATCCTTCCTGCGCCCCTGCTGAAAAAGACGGCAAAAAAATTGCCGGTCTGGCTGCGGGCGGACACTTTGATCCCGATAAAACCGGCAAGCATGAAGGCCCCGGCAAACACGGCCACAAGGGCGACCTGCCCGCCATCAATGCCGATGCCAAGGGCGTGGTCAACGCCAAGGTGCATGCCCCCAACCTGAGCGTCAAGGACCTCAAGGGCCGTTCCATCATGATCCACGCCGGCGGCGACAACTATTCCGACCAGCCCGCGCCCCTGGGCGGCGGCGGAGCACGCATCGCCTGCGGTGTGATTAAGTAAGCGAAAAAAACCTCCTTTCAAGCGAACTGCTCACCTCCTGACATACAAGCCCCGCCGCCATACAAGCGGCGGGGCTTTTCCACGCCGCCCTCATTGGCTATGCTGTGAAAAAACACGGCAAAGCGAGAAGTCATGGCAGGACAAGCAAAAAGAACACCACCAGCCGGGAACGGCAAAAAAAATATTTCCGCAGCGGCATGCCGTGAAAGTGCTGGGGACAAGGAGCAGCCGCGTGAAGCTCCCACTTTGTCCTCCATGCCCCGGCGGGCCTGCCTGCCGGATTTTTCCGGCCGTGTGCTGACCCTGCCTGATGGGCCGGAGTCCTGGCAACGCCGGGGTGAAGGGCCGGACGCCCTTGTTCTGGGCTTG
>NZ_JBAIYR010000248.1:0-3456 GCF_036763145.1 Desulfovibrio sp. 1188_IL3213
GGCGGCCCTGTTGCGCACAGACCCGCCCCTTATAGGCAGGCTGGAGGACGACAGCTTCTGCCTTGACCCGCGCACCCTGGCCGCCGAAGACAGGCCCGTGCTGCTGCGCGTGCTGCGCGAGGCTCTGGCTATGGCCGCAAAAGAGATTATATAGAGCAGGTTACGAATGAAATGAGTTAACTGCTCTGCAAGGATTTTCAGGAAAATCCTTGCCTCGAAATGTAAGCAGGCAGGCTTTGCCCGCCGTAAGTGAGCATTTCAAGTGGTAAATGCTCCAAATGCAGACGGCAGAGACCGCAAAAATGACAGGCTGCCGTTTCGGCGGCCATAAAGGAAAACAGCATGGAAAAGACTCTGGCCTACAAGCCCCAAAACGCCTGGGAAAACGCGGACGCCAAAACGCGCAAAGAAATGGAAGCCCTGGCGGTTCGCTATATGGATTTTCTTACGCACTGCAAAACAGAACGCGAAACCGTGGAATATGTGCGCCAGCGCCTGGCGGAACACGGCTATACTGAAGACTTCACCGCTGACCGTGTTATGCGTCCCATGCGCGGCAAAGCCATTTTCGCCGCAAGGCGCGGCACGCTGCCGCTGAAACAGGGCCTTGCCCTCATTGCCGCCCATACCGACACGCCTCGCCTGGACTTCAAGCAGCGCCCGCTCATTGAGCAGCCCGGTGTTGCCCAGGCAAAAACGCACTATTACGGCGGCATACGCAAGTATCAGTGGCTGGCGCGCCCCCTGGCCCTGCATGGCGTGGTGGTGCGCGGCGACGGCTCCGTCCTTGAGGTCACCATCGGTGAAAAGGCGGGAGAGCCGGTGTTCTGCATTGCCGACCTGCTGCCCCACCTGGCCCAGAAGCAGGCAGCCCAGACCGTCAGCGACGCCTTTGAAGCCGAAAAGCTCAACATCATTCTTGGACACAGCCCCAAGGCCGCAGGCAAGGGCAAAAAAGAAGATGCGCCCAAAGAAGCCATAAAAACGCAGCTTCTGGAAATCCTGAACAAAAAATACGGCATTACCGAAGAGGACCTTATCACGGCCGAGCTTCAGGCCGTTCCCGCCGGACCGGCCCGCTTTGTGGGCTTTGACAAGGCACTGGTGGGCGGTTACGGACAGGATGACCGCATCTGCGTGTTCACGGCCCTTGAGGCCCTGCTGGAGGCCGAAGCCACAGGCCGCAGCATGGCCGTCATTTTTTGGGACAAGGAAGAAATCGGTTCGGACGGGGCCACCGGCGCGGCCTCACGCTTTCTTCAGTATTGCGTGGAAGACCTGACCCGCGCCTGGGCGCCGGACGTACTCGCGTCCCGCGTGTTTATGGAAACCCGCGCCCTCTCCGCCGACGTGCAGGCAGCCCTGGACCCCGACTTTCAGGAAGTGCACGAAAAGCAGAACGCCGCCCAGATGGGCTACGGTCCCTGCTTTTCCAAGTTCACAGGCTCACGCGGCAAATACGGGGCCAGCGAGGCCGATGCGGAATTTTTCGGCGCGCTGCGCAACCTTTACAACAGTAAAAGCATCCCCTGGCAGGCAGCGGAACTCGGCCGCGTGGACCACGGCGGCGGCGGCACGGTGGCTCTTTTCCTGGCCGCCTACGGCATGCACGTCATTGACCTTGGCCCAGCCGTCCTGTCCATGCACAGCCCCTTTGAACTGGCAAGCTGCGCCGATCTGCACGCCACTGTGCGGGCATACCGGGCCTTTCTTGAATCAGACATCCAGATATAGAGCATTTTAACTTTGAAAAAATGTCAATGCTCTAGAGAATTTAACACTTGAAATGCTTGCTTACGACAGGCAAAAGCCCGCCTGCTCGCATTTCGTGGCAAGGATTTTCAGGAAAATCCTTGCAGAGCAGTTGACTCGTTTCATTCGTGAATTGCTCTAATGCGGCACGAAAGTGCAGCGCGCCACAATGTGGCGTGGGTTCGGCAGAAAATCGCATTTTTCGGCTGAATGAAAACTTTAAAATGTGGAGCGCTTCAAAGTGAAATGCTCCACAACGGCGCGAACAGATCCCCGCCAGAAACAGGCAAACGCAGCTTCAGCCGCGACCCCAAGGGCATACGGTTCAAGCTGCGTTTGCATTGCACTGGTGAATATTCTGGCCTGCGAAATATCTGCCTGCGCGGAGCAAAAAACTTCCGCACGGCCTTTGACATCAAAAGTAGTCTGAAAAATAGGGCTTATCCGGCGGAATCAGGGCCTCAAGCGTCTTGAGCAGATGATAGTCCATATCAATACGGTCATTGTTGTAAAGATAGGTCGGCCGTTTGTACCCCATAAACATGGTGGTCAACGTCTGAACATCCAGGCTGATACGGTGACCCGAACGAAATGTGGAAACCTGCTCGCAAACGGCCTCGCCCTCCTGCCAGCTCATGTGGAATATGCCGTTGTTCCAGGGGGCGATGGGATCTCTGACCTCAAAGTCCAGCGTAAGCCTGGGGTCGCTGAACTGGTAGGGATAAAATTCCATAAAGCGCTGCACGTCCACTATGCGGGCCATGCCGTAAGGCTGGATGGTCTCGTCTATCTCACTGTCTTCAAACTGGAAGGCAATGGCCTCGCCCGTGTAGTTGTTCCCCTCGACCCGGGTGATCATTGAAAAATGCGCGCTGATGTAATTCCAGATGCCGGACTTGGCCTCCTGATTCAGGTAGACCATTTCCTTGATGCTGAAAACCTCATTTTCAATGTAATAAACAACATAACCCAATGGTTTGCGGTCCGCCCCATAATATACCGCCGCCATGACGTCGTCCGAATCCCACCGCCAGTATTCTTCCCACTCCAGCGCGCCGCGTATGAGCGCGCCGTGCTCCTGCAGGGCAAAATATTTGTAAACCCTGTGCAGGTCCTCACTTTCGATGTCCACACGTTCTATCAGCCCGTCCACGGCGCGGCGCGCCGGAAGCTGGGTGTCCTTGATGGCGAAGGTCATCTTGTCCGAAACAATTTCCCATCCGTGCTTGCGGTACAGGGGGATGGAGTAGGGGCAAAGGTAAGAAATGATCTGCTGCTCTGCGCGCATGTATTCCAGGCTCTTGCCCAAAAGCGAATGAATAAGCCCCCGGCCCGTGTATTCGGGATAGGTGGCGACCCCCGTGATGCCGCCCATCTTGCAGATTTCGCCCTGTACGTTCACCTCCATCGGATAGATGACTATCTGCGAGGCCAGGCGTCCCTTATAAAACCAGCCCATAACGTGCGAAGCTTCGAAGATGGGTTTTTTGGACTGCTTCATCTCTTTGTCCGACCAGCCGATACGGGCCATTTCGGACGAGCTTACCTGAAAGGCATAACGCAGCAGCGCCTCGAACTGTTCAAAATCTTCTTTGCCGAGCTGGCGGAATTCAAAGGCGTCATGAAGGCCGGAGCCTTGCAGTCGGCCTTCGCCCACAGCCGTGGCGGCATCGGCCTTTCCGCGCGTCTCTGCGGCCTGCGCGG
>NZ_JBAIYR010000249.1:0-3427 GCF_036763145.1 Desulfovibrio sp. 1188_IL3213
GGACCTCTTGCCCCGCTTTCGGCCGCTGGCCCGCTTCTGCCAGCTTGTCCGCAAGTCCCACTTCGCCGCTGCTCAAAAACAGCACTCGCCATGTCTGAACCGCTCGCGCCGTGCCGTCCCGGCTCGCTCGCGTTTTGCCTGCGCCATTAGACAACATATAGGACATTTCGCTACATGTTTTTGCCGTGGCTTGTCCAAGCTCGTCCAGGATCAGGAGGGAGTCGTTATGGAAAACCGCTGTGCCTTCTGCTGCGTTGTCAGTCGTCCTCCAGCTTTTAACGTAGTCTGGCCCGCCCCACACGCTGGCCGCAAGCCGCAAAGCGGTAGATTTGCCAGTGCTAGAAGCGCCAACAAAGTTAAACCCGCCTGACTCTTGCCCCGTAATATAAAGCAGCGGACCCGCCAACGCCGCAGACAAAGCAAAAACCAGACGGCTATTCCCCTGCGCTAGCTTCGCCAACTGCTGCCAGCCCTCCATTGTTCCGCCTTGTGCGTACGCAGCACTACCGCCTGCCGCAAGAATAACCTCTTCGCCGTCCTTTGCTCCGATGGCAGCATCTGGAAGCACAAAAACGCCGTCCGCCGTCCAACCAGTCTTTTTCGTCACCCGCGCCCGTGCCGCCACTGTTTGCGTAGCTAAATATTTTTTAATCTGCGCAGCGCAGGACGGATCCGCAATATACCCGCCGTCCTGGAGCGCGGATAGCCACGCACTGCCTGGTTGACTAAGCATAGCAGCAGGCATAACCCAGCGGTGCTCCAGCCCGTTGGGGTCGGCCCACTCCAGCCAAACCCCCCAACCCTCGCCGCCGTCTTCACAAGCCCGCGCGCGTATCGTCAGACTTTCGCCTAGGTACGTTTCTTTTTCGATTTCCGGCCCGTTCTCCTTCATCCAACCGGTAAGCAGGAACAGGCCGTTTTCCCTGTTTTGAAAATATTCCAGCCTTTCAGCCTTTTTTTCCTTCTTTGGCTTTTCAGGCTTTTCTTCCATTTTAACGCTAATGACCTGTTTTTTTAGTCTTTTCTGCCTTTTCAGCTTTTCAATTTTGGGCTCAGTCAAAATGCTCATAAAATCCTCCAGTCAGCCGCGCGATGGGCTTGACTTTGAGGACCGCTTGTATTATATTATGGCAGCTTTGTTGGTATGGGTGGGCTGCCTGGGCGCAATGCAACGCGCTTGGGCGGTCCTCTTTTTTGTTGTAAAAGAGAACCGCTAGTTGCAATTCTTGGGCGTTATTTTCTGAGATTCAATAAACGCTACCAGATCACCCATAGCATAGGCAATTTTGCGCGAGAACTTAACATAGGCCGGACCATAGTTACGGTATCGCCAGCTTTGTAGCGTTTTGGTGGAAATATTAAGGAAAGACGCGGCTTCTTTTTCAGTAATAAGCTGTTGACTAGCAAGCATAGGACACGCTCCCGCCGCAAAATATAAAGCGGCTCGAACTATACATGTATAGATCAGAGCCGCCATTTATTTCGGTGAGCTTTCTAAAAAACTTTTAAAGTAGCAATATTGCCCATGCTAGGGTGGAGTTGCTACAAAGTTTTCAGAAAAGAGCGTGTCTCACACATTCGCCAAATCATGCCTCGGACTTACTCTCTCGTCCGACAGCAAGAGCATTTATATATAGTCCCAACAAGCGTAATGCTAAAAAACTTGCTGGCGCTTCGCGTTCTGCCGTTGCTCCCTTGGGCTCAGGGCAGCAGGCTCTTTGCAGAGACTTTCGACTACAGTAAGCCTATCTTATCCCATTGTCAACCTCTGCCGCCCTTTATTTTTCTTTTTTTTCCTCTACAGCCATTACACTACCTACTACAGCCGCCGCCCGCCTCATGGCCTCGTCCGAAAGGTGCGCGTAACGCTGCGTCATTTCAGAAGATTCATGCGTCAATAATTTTTGCAACGTGTACATATCGACTTTGCCGCTGCTTGCTAACCTTGAAGCAAAATTGTGCCTCAATCCGTGCAGCGGCCGGAAATCTTCCGGCAATCCAGCCTTTTTTTTCACCCTCCTTGCCATGCGCCTAAAGTTTTCCCGCTGTCCACCATCCCGCCCAGGAAAAACAAACTCGCTTGTACGCGGCAATGCCCTTAAAACATTTAGTGCATCTTGATTAATGGCTATGTACGCAGTCTTTTTATTTTTTGCATACTCTGCTTGCAATGTAACTATGCCGGTATTTAAATCTATATCACTCCATTTCAGCCCCAGTAACGCTCCGCGCCGCATGCCAGTATATAGAGCAATACGGAGAAAAGCAGCGCAATCTTGATCCTTCTCTTCATCTAATGCAGCCAGATATGCTTTTAATTGCGTATCCGTCATAATCTCCGTTTTTTTATTATCCACCCGTGGCTTATCGACTCTAAATTTCCGCGAATCCGGCTGTTGTATATATCCTTTCTTGACTCCAAAATTTATAGTGCGCGTCAACATATTCAATATATGCTTTACAGTTTGTGGCTTTAATGTCTTTTCTAACTCATATCTTACAGTGTCAACATCCTGTGTTGTCAGGCTTTCTATACTCTTGTTGTGCAGCTTAAAAAGATGGTTAAAGTTTATTGCATCTGTTTTTCTGCCCCTTCCGTCCGGCAATGACGACATATACAGTTCATAAATCTTTTTTAAAGTGGTTTCTTCTTGTATTACTTCGTTCCTGCGCTCTTCGTTGTTTGCCTCCTCTCCTTTCATCCTGCTTTCTCGTATACCTGCGGCGATTTTCGGGCTTATGCCCCGGCTGCCTATTTTCTCCTCGTAAACTTTGGAGCCGCGCCCGCCCCGGCGATACCTGATATAATATGTCTTTTCTTTCTTATCATTCAAATAGTAAAATACACCAGGATACGCGGTGCTATGTCTTTCCCTTCCTGTTGCCATAATAACTTCCCCTTATTTATCTGCCCCACACCTGCCCCACACGCAAGTTGAGAATAGATAGTTTTTAATGGGAATACAAGGGAAAAGAGGGGACAAGAGAGGAAATAAAAAATCAATAAAAACAGTCGATTATAGCCAAAAAGCCTTGATATATGCGGTTTTTTAATCTTCGCCATTACCAGCCTCCTAAGCTGTAGGCCACAAGTTCGATTCTTGTCGGGCGCACCATTATTTCAAAGGGATACGTGGAATTTCCACGTATCCCTTTTGTTGTGGCTTTAGCCCGTTGAGCGCGCCCGTGCGCGAAACAAGAAACCACCCGCTATGCGGGTGGTGCTGATTGTTTTTGGCTTAATTTTGAATCTGGTTGCCCACAATAAGCGGGCGCGCAAGTTGGCACAAGTCGGCATATAAAAAAGGAACCCCCCGGCCTAGCCGGGGGTTCTTCATATGCGCCTGTAAGGCTTTCTTACCAGCCGCGCCCTAACAGGCGCACGGGCGATCTGACATTTGCATTTCTGTTACTTGCGGCCCGTAAA
>NZ_JBAIYR010000250.1:0-3406 GCF_036763145.1 Desulfovibrio sp. 1188_IL3213
AAAACAAGCCGCCCCTGCCGCAACCGGCACAAAGGCAAAGAAAGCACGGCGCAAACGCCACGGGACACGCTCACACCGAGAGCATATATCTCATGTTAACTTCGCCCGTTACGGCACACAGCAGAGCACGCCCGCATGATGGGGCGGCTGACCCTCAACCCGCTGCCGCATATCGACCCGATGGGGCTGATGGTCTTCGGACTCACAAGCCTCAGCGGCTCCTTTGTTTTCGGCTGGGCCAAGCCTGTGCCGGTCAATCCGCGCTATTTTCGCGATCCGGCCAAGGGCATGATGCTGGTCGCCCTTGCGGGACCGCTGACCAACTTTATTCTGGCGGGAATTTTCGGCGTGCTGCTGCGCCTGACCCTGAATTTTTTTCCGCCCATTGAATGGCAGTACAGCAATTTCTACATTTTTGCCCTCAAATCCATGCAGGCAGGGGTTGTCATCAATTTCGGCCTGGGCTGGCTGAACCTGCTGCCCATCCCGCCGCTGGACGGAAGCAAGGTTGTAGCCTATTTTTTGCCCTTTAATGCAGCCTTGCGCTATCTGAGCGTCGAACGCTTCGGCTTTATCATCCTGCTGGGCCTGTTGTTCACCGGCCTGCTGGGCATGGTGCTGGGGCCGCTGGTGAGCGGCAGCGCCCGTGGCCTGTTGTCTCTGTTGGGCATTTTATAATTTCAAAGGACTGTTTTTCATGAGCAAAGAACTGCGCACTGTTTCCGGCATGCGGCCCACCGGCCCCCTGCACCTCGGCCACTACTTCGGCGTGCTGAAAAACTGGGTCGAATTGCAACACACGGAAGAGGCATACTTTTTTGTGGCAGACTGGCACGCCCTTACCAGCGATTATGCCGATCCGTCCAAAGTGGGCCAAAACATTCGCGAAATGGTCAAGGACTGGGTGGGCGCCGGCCTCAATCCCGAAGACTGCGTGATCTTCCGCCAGTCCGAGGTAAAGGAACATGCCGAACTTTCGCTGTTGCTCTCTATGATTACGCCCGTGTCCTGGCTTGAGCGCAACCCCACCTACAAGGAACAGCAGCAGCAGATCAGCAACAAGGACCTCGGCAATGCGGGTTTTCTGTGCTACCCCGTGCTCATGGCGGCGGACATCCTCATGTACCGCCCCCACGGCGTGCCTGTGGGCGAAGACCAGTTGCCCCATATGGAACTGACCCGCGAAATCGCCCGGCGCTTCAACTATCTTTACGGCGGCGACCTGCTGCCCGAACCCAAGGCCATGCTCACCCCGGCAGCCAAATGCCCCGGCCTTGACGGGCGCAAAATGTCGAAAAGCTACAACAACGGCATTTTTCTGTCAGACAACATGGCGGATATTCAGGAAAAAGTGCGTGGCATGTTTACCGACAAAGCCCGCCTGCGCAAATCCGACCCCGGCAATCCCGATGTCTGTAATCTCTTTCCGTACCACGTGCTTTTGAGCAGCGCCGAAGAACAGGCAGAAATCCGCCAGGGCTGCACCGCCGCTACACTGGGCTGTGTGGACTGCAAAAAAATATTCCTCAGAAACCTTGAAACATTCCTGACGCCCTTGCAGCAGCGCCGCGCCGTGCTCGATGCCAATCCCGCCCGGGTAGACGAAATCCTCGCTCACGGCAATGAACGCGCCCGCGCCTTTGCCTGCCAAACCATGAGTCTGGTACGCGAAAAAATGGGGCTGTAGTTGAAATTTGTAAGTGTGGATTACGGCCTGGCCCGCACGGGCCTGGCCGTGTCGGACCCTGACGGGCGCATGGCCTTCCCTCTGGCGACCGTGCGCCTGCAAGACTATACTGACCGCAAGCTCTTTCTCGCCGCCCTGGCGGAAAAAATCATCGAAACCGGGGCGGAAGCGGTTGTGGTGGGCCTGCCCCTCACGCAGGACGGGGAAGAAAGCCTGATCACAAGGCAGGTGCGCAATGTTACCCAGCGCCTCAAGCGTCGCGTGCCTCTGCCTTTTTATTACATGGTCGAAGAGCTGAGTTCCGAAGAAGCCTGGGCCGACCTGCGCGAAGCCGGGCTGAAGATGCGCAAGCGCAAGGCCGTGCTTGACCAGCAGGCCGCGGTCCGCATCCTGTCATCCTTTCTATCCCTTGCCCCGCAAGAGCGGAGTCCCGCATGAAAATACTGCTGCGCCTGCTCGGACTGCTGTTGCTGCTGGCCCTTGCCGGCGGCGGCTGGCTTGCTTACGAGGCTCATACCTTCCTCAACACCCCGGCGCAAAGCGAAGGGCAGGAAGTCTTTTTTGACGTGCCGCCCGGCGCGCGCTTTGCCCAGGTGGCGGCAGGGCTTGAGCAGAAGGGCATCATTACCGATGCCCGCCGCTTCACCCTGCTGGCCCGCTACAAGGAATGGGACAGCCGCCTTCAGGCCGGGCGTTTTGCCCTCAATTCCGGCTGGCTGCCCGAAAAGGTGCTGGATACGCTGGTCAACGGCCGCCCGGTGCTTTTCCGCATCACCATACCCGAGGGCCTCACATGGTGGCAGACCGGCAAACTGCTGGAAGAAGCGGGGCTTGTACGCTTTGACGACTTCCGCCAGGTCGTGATGGACCCGGCCTTTCTGCGGCACTACGGCATCCCCTTTGCCACGGCCGAGGGCTTTCTTATGCCGGACACCTATCTGCTGAAGAAAGCTGACGAACCGGATATGGCCCAGGCCCGCAGCGTGGCCGGGCGCATGGTGGACAACTTCTGGCGCAAGGCCGCCCCCGTGTGGCCCGACGGAAAAAAACCCGCCGTGGACCAGTTGAAAACCTGGGTGATCCTGGCCTCGGTGGTGGAAAAAGAAACCGGCGTTGAGGCCGAGCGCCCGCGCGTGGCCGGGGTTTACCAGAACCGCCTGGCCCGCAACATGATCCTTCAGGCCGACCCCACGGTCATTTACGGCCTTGGCCCGGCCTTTGACGGCAATCTGCGGCGCAGCCACCTGGATGATCCCAACAACCTGTACAATACCTATCAGCGGCCGGGGCTGCCGCCCGGCCCCATATGCTCGTTCGGCATGACGGCGCTCAAGGCAGCCATCGAGCCGGAAAAACATAATTTTCTGTACTTTGTCGCCATCACGGACGGCGGCGAGCATGCTTTTTCCACCAATCTTGCGGACCACAACAAGGCCGTGCGCCAGTACCTGCAAAACAGGCGCAAAGCCCAGCAGAGCCGCTAAGGAGGCCCGGTGAAATACCTCATTGTCGAAGACTTTTCCGGCCAGCCCGTACCCTTTGTCTTTCCCCGCCGCGTTGACCACGGCGATATGCGCGAGCAACTGCCCTACGGCCAGGTGCTTTCCGCCGGTTTTCTGGAACTTGGCCCTCAGGGCTTTGTCTGTTCCGGCGGTCACGCCGAGCTGGGCCTCAAGGCCCGGCCGCAGGAAGACGCGGCCATCATTGCCGAGGCCCTGC
>NZ_JBAIYR010000251.1:0-3384 GCF_036763145.1 Desulfovibrio sp. 1188_IL3213
AAGGCTGGCCGCCAGCCAGAGGCTGCCGCCCAGGGCCATGCGCCATGACGCGGAAAGCCTCCCGCCCGGCCACAAACGACCGGACAGGAGGCTTTTATTATGCTTTTTATCGGACATACGCCACTAAATTGTGCGTCAGGGCGTCACTGAGCCTTGATTTCCCGCATTTTGGGCAGGCTTTTGACCATCTGAAGGCCCATGCGCAACTGGTTGTCGCGCGCAAGCTGTTCCTGGGCGTCATTGGCCGTGCTTTTGCCCTTGGGAGCCTTTTTGTCGTTCTTGGTTTCAAGGTGACGGTTCAGGTCCTGCTCGCGCAGGAGCATACGCGGATTGTCCTTGTCGTCGGAACGCGGCGCTTCAAAGGGTATTTCAAGGTCGGGCACGATGCCTTCGGCCTGAATGGAACTGCCGTTGGGCGTGTAGTAGAGGGCCACCGTGAGCTTGAGCCCGGAGCCGTCGGAAAGGGGAATAATGTTCTGCACAGAACCCTTACCGAATGAGCGTTCGCCCAGGATGAGGGCGCGCTTCTGGTCGCGCAGCGCACCGGCCACGATTTCAGATGCCGAGGCGGAACCGGCGTTGATCAGAACAACCATGGGGACGCGCACATCGTCGTTCTGTTTTTTGGCGGAATACACACGTTCCGTGTTTTCGCGGCGGCCCTTGATGGAAACGATGGTGCCTTTTTCAAGAAAGGCGTCAGCCACGCTGACGGCCTGGTCAAGCAGCCCGCCGGGGTTGTTGCGCAGATCAAGCACAATGCCCTTGATGCCGCCGTTGGCCTTGCTTTCTTTTTCCGCAGCCTTGAGCGCTTCTTTCAGTTCATCGGTGGTGCGTTCGGAAAAGCGCGTGAGGCGTATCCAGTAGTAGCCGTCCTCAAGTTTTTTGGACTTGACGCTGATGAGGGGGATGGCATCGCGCGTGATGCGCACGGTCTGCGGGTTTTTTGAGTCGTGGTGCAGGATGACCAGTTCCACCTCAGAACCCTTGGGGCCGCGGATGCGCGACACCACTTCCTGAAGCGACAGTTCCTGTGCGGGCTGGCCGTTGATGGACAGGATTATGTCGCCCGGCTGCAGACCTGCGCGGAAGGCCGGGGTGTCTTCAATGGGCGTCACCACGGTGATCTGGCCGTTTTCCTGTGAAATTTCTATGCCCACGCCAAAGAATTCGCCGGAGGTCGTCTCCTGCATTTCTTTGTATTCGTCTGTGCTCATGAAGGTGGAGTGGGGGTCAAGCCCCTGCAGCATGCCTTTGACGGCCCCGTTGATGAGGTCGCCCTGGGTCACGTCGCGTACGTAGTAGCGTTCAACCAGATCAAGCACCTGGCTGAAGCGTTTGAGGGCATCGAATTTATTGGGAGCTTCCTTGGCAGGCTCTTTTGCATCGGCGGCATAGGATGTGCCGGGAAAAGCTGTGGCAACGCCAATGAGCAGAAGGAAGGCAAACATGTGTGAACGGAAAAGAAGACGCATACAGACGTTCTCCAGGCATACAAAATGAACGTAAAAGTACGTTGCGATTTTGCCGCAACGCGGAAAAGAAGCGCCGCCCGGTCGGAAGGCCGGTCCGGCGTACATCAATTCATAATGAACTGTTTTAAGGTAAAAGGCAAATCAAAAGGCAGACGGTTCGGTATGTGACCGTATTTTTTGTAAAAATAAAAACAAAAAATTCGGATCGCCCAGGATGCGCCCGCAGACGGCCCAAGCCTTCGGTCATGGTTCGTCAGTTATCAGTGCAGGAAAATAAGTATACAACGATTTGAATATATAAGCTTTTTATTTTTTGTGCCAGAGGCGCAAACAGGGCGGCAGCATCAATGTCCGCACGCATGGCACGAGAAAGGCCGGGAACAGGCGGTTTCAGAAAAGGCAAAATGTGTGCCGTATAAAAACAGGGGGCTGCCGTGTGGCGGCAGCCCCCGAGCCGAAAGGCTCCTCCAACCATCATCCATCCAGAGCCGTGCGGTCAGCAGGGCCGGAGTTTCGGGCAGCCGGACAGGCCGCCGACAACATCCTTACTTGCAGCATTCGCTGGCATTGAAAAATGCTGCGGTACCGGCGCCGCACACGGGGCAGTCGTCGCAGGGGCCTTCGTGGGTGTAGCCGCATACCTTACAGATGTAGTAGTCGGTCTCGGGCAGGCCGGCAGGGTTTTCCAGAGCTTTTTTGTACAGGTTGGCGTGCACTTCTTCCACACTGTTCACAAAGTCGAAGTATTTGGCAATGGCGGTCTTGCCTTCCGCTTCGGCGTCCTTGATCATTTCGGGGTACATCTTGGTGAATTCGTAGGTTTCACCTTCAATGGCGGACTTGAGGTTGGCCGTGGTGTCGCCGATCTTGCCCGCATTGCGCAGGTGAGCGTGGGCGTGGATGGTTTCGGCGGCGGCAGCGGCGCGGAAAAGCTTGGCGACCTGGGTCATGCCTTCCTTGTCAGCCACCTGGGCGAAGGCAAGGTATTTGCGGTTGGCCTGGGATTCGCCGGCAAAGGCCGTCATGAGATTTTCTTGCGTTTTGTCCATTTCTTAACTCCTTTTATGTAAACATGTTGCTTTTTTCTATCAAGAACAATTCCTATTTAAACAATCTCACGCTGATTGTAAAGCTTTTTTACAGCCAACTCGGCAAAGCATCTCGTGTTAAAGATACTATATCATTTTTTTCAGTATGTTGCCATAGAAAGTAGTTCAATGCCCCTTTGGCTGCACGCGATGGCAGCGGCGGCCTGTTTGTGCCAGTCGTCGGCAGCGGTTTTTTGACCGTTAAGCCGTAACCTGGAGTGAGGAGGCACTTTGCGCACGCCGGGGAAAGCCGCATGACGGCGGCGCAACGCGCGGGAATGCGCAGGGCATTTCTGCCGGGCAACACCGCCGCAGGGCTGTGGCAGGCGCACCCTCGCACTAAGCCCTTCCCTAAGAAAGCCTCAGCGGCTACACTGGCGGCATGGACCCCCAGAATATCATTGATCATCTTGGCCTCGCTCCGCATCCGGAAGGCGGTTATTATCGCCGCACGTACTGTAGCGGCCACACCTTTGCCGCACAGGATATGCCCTGCGGTTTTGACCGGCCCCGGCCCGTATCCACCGCCATTCTTTTTTTATTGCGGGCAGGGCAGTATTCGCGTCTGCACCGCATACGGCAGGACGAACTCTGGCACTTTCATCTGGGCGGCCCCCTGCGTCTGGCGTGGATAGACCGGGAGGGACGTTCGCACGAGACGCTTGTCGGCCCGGATATCCTGAACGGTCAGGCATTGCAGTGGGCCGTGCCGGGCGGTTGCTGGTTCGGCGCGACGCCCGCGCCGGGATCGGCGTATTCGCTGGTGGGCTGCACCGTGGCCCCCGGTTTTGACTTCAGCGATTTGTGCCTGGGCAGCCGCA
>NZ_JBAIYR010000252.1:0-3383 GCF_036763145.1 Desulfovibrio sp. 1188_IL3213
GGATGATCTCAGCGACGGCCTGCTGGTTTTTGACCTGGACGCAACGGGTTTGCGCGTACCGCACATTGAAGTGACGGCAGCGGGCAGCCGCTTTACTGGCAGCGGTGGCGTGGCGGACTGGAGCAAGCCCGAGGTTGCCCTGGACCTCACTTCGGACAACGTGAATCTCGGCCGTGCCATCCCCGAAGCCGTGGGCAACCAGCCCGAAGAGCCGAAATTCGTTCACGGGCCGTTCACGCCCCTGCCCGGCGCCCCGCTCATGCCCGGCGAAACCGGCGTGGACTACAACATACGGCTTGCCGCCAAAAAAGTGGCATACGGCAGCATTGTCATTGACGATGCCCTGGTGGTTATCCGCCAGGGGCTGCTGGACGCCAAAACCCGTCTTGAAGACACCCTGCTGCTGGTGGAAGGCAAACTCTACGGAGGCAGCGTCAAGGGCGAGACCATCCTTGGCGGCGACAAAAGCACCCCCTATTCCATACGCCTGCGCGCCCGCGACGTGAACGGCGCGGCCCTGGCCGAAGACCTCAAGGTCATGCCTGTAGGCGGCGGCCGTCTGCGGGCGGACGTGGACGTCATGAGCCAGGGGCGTGAACTGGACGTTTTTTTGGGAAAACTGCGCGGCAGCGTGACGGCCCGTGCCGAAAACGGCTCTTTGCGGCCGCCGCCGCGCATCAGCGGAGGCAAAAAATCCTCCCTGGCCTTTTCCCTCCTGGATGTCGGCCTCAAGGTGCGCACCGCTGCCTGGGACGGAGAACGCCTTGGCCTTGAAGGCCAATGGACAGCCGCACTGGCCGCACAAGGGCTGGACGCCTCCACCGACATTAACGGCAGACTGTGGTTCAGCGGCGACGGAGCCGACGGCGGGCAGATGGACTTCACCAACCTGCCCGGCTCCATTTCCCTGCGTCTGGATGCGGAACGCTCCCTGAAACCGGACGGCCTGCACGTACAGGCTTCAGGCCGCTTCAGCGGCCAGTCCAGCCGCAATGAGCTGTCCGTGTCCGAAGCGCACTTCAATGTTCTCGGCATTGAAGCCCACGGGCAGGCCAGCCTTGCTTCCGGCAAGGACGGCCCCTTCTGGCAGGGCAAACTGTCCGCCTACAGTGCCGACCTTGCCCGCACCCTGCGCATGGCGGGCATGGGAAAAACAAGCGTTCCAGCCTCTCTGAACCGTGTGGAAATGGAAGCGCGCTTCAGAGGTGACCCCGATACGCTTTCCCTGCGGGAAATCCGGGCCAAGGCCGATCAGAGCGTCATCACCGGGACCCTGAATATCGACTGGCGCGGACAGCCATCGCTGAACTTCAAGCTCAACGCCGACCAGATCAATCTTGACCGCTACATGAGCAACAGCAGCGCAGGCAAAGGCAAGACCGGCAGCAAGGAAAAGGAATGGGACTTCCGCTTTATGCGCACCTTTCGCGCACAAGGCGAAATGAGCGTCAGCCGCTTCTCGGTCATGCGTTTTACGGTGCAGAACCTGCGCACCCGCTACAAGCTCGAAAACGGCAAGCTCACTTCCGACTCCATCACCGGCCAGTTTTACGGCGCGCCCATCATAAGCAAGGGAACCATTACCTTCAACAAGGGGCTCAGTTTCAGCAATACGCTTACCATCAACAATTTTGACCTTACCGATGCCAGCAACGCACGGGGCGGCAGCGCAGCACTCAGGGGCAAAGGCTCCGTACACTCCGACATCCACGCCAGCCTCACCGGCCCCGGCCAGTTGCCCGCCCTGCTTAATGGCAAATGGCGGGTCGAAGTGCTCAACGGCTCGTTCCAGCACAGAACGCCTGAAGGCAGTCTTAAGGGCAAACCCACGCCGATTACCGCATCCGGAGCCTCTGGCAGCATTACCAACGGAGTGGCACGGAGTAGTGATTTTTATCTCAAAGGGCCGGGGCTTCAGGTTAACGGCGGCGGCTGGATAGACTTTAACACCGAAACGCTGGACTGTAACTTTAACGTAAGCATGAAGAACGTGCCGGACTTTCCCTTGCGCCTTTACGGCAATCTGGATAATACTAAAACATCCATCGGCGCCGGCACTCTTATCCTGAATACGCTTGGCGACATTACCAAGGGTTTTGTGGACGTTCTCGGGGGGATCGTCGAAGGAACCTGGAAACTTTTCCGCTGATACGTTACAAGGTTTTCGCAACGTCATAACACAGGCATTCTGTCGGCCATTCTTCCTGACTCCCGTTGACAGGAGCGGCTTTAGGGTCTAAGTTGGCGATGTGTTCTTTTTTGCACAATCAAAATCGCGGTTCCGCCAAGGAGAGTGACGGTGAACATTCTGATTTTCGGCCCCAACGGTAGCGGCAAAGGCACTCAAGGCGATCTTATCAAGCAGAAGTACAATCTCGCCCACATCGAATCCGGCGCCATATTTCGTGAACACATCGGCGGCGGCACGGATCTGGGCAAGAAAGCCAAGGCGTACATCGACCGCGGCGACCTTGTGCCCGATGAAATCACCATTCCTATGGTGCTTGAAACCCTGAAGTCCAAAGGACAGCACGGCTGGCTGCTGGACGGTTTTCCCCGCAACATGGTGCAGGCCGAAAAACTGTGGGAAGCCCTCCAGAAAGAAGGCATACGCCTTGACTACGTGGTAGAAATCCTGCTGCCCCGCGAAACGGCCAAAAACCGCATCATGGGCCGCCGCCTGTGCAAAAACAACAACAACCATCCCAACAATATCTTCATTGAGGCCATCAAGCCCAATGGCGATGTCTGTCGCGTCTGTGGCGGCGCTCTCTCGAGCCGGTCTGACGACCAGGACGAAGCCGCCATCAACAAGCGCCACGATATTTATTACAATACCACCGATGGAACCTTGGCTGCCGCCTATTTCTTCAAGAAAATTGCTGATCAGGGCAAGACCAAATACATTGAGCTTAACGGCGAAGGCAGCATTGAATCCATCAAGGAAACTCTGCTGTCCAAGCTGGCCTGACAGCTTTAACGCCACGGGCTTGCGGGCAGCTTGCATAAAAAAGACGGCCCGCCCGCAAACCGGCCATTGACCGCAGAAAAAAGATTCCCGCAGCGCATGCGGGAATCTTTTTTCTGCAACGTCGCATACCCCGAATACCGGCACAGCCTTCCCCTGGCTCACAGCGCCGGAACAATGCCGGAACTGCGCCAGCACAGCGGCGACACAACGGCGGAAGCTTTGAGAAAAACCGCCCGCCACGCTGTTTTCTCCCGGCACGACCGCGTCCGTAGCGCTTGCCCCCGGCGGCAAGCTGCGCTACTACTCGCCCATGAGCAATACACAAAACAATACTTTTGCCCAAAGCGCCTCCGGCTTGCTGGATGAAGTCATGGGCCTGCCGGGCGCACGTGCCGCAGCCGTGGATCTGGCC
>NZ_JBAIYR010000253.1:0-3382 GCF_036763145.1 Desulfovibrio sp. 1188_IL3213
GCCTCGCGCGGATCGGCGTAGTGGACGACTCTGCACCCGGCCGCGGCTGCGGCTGCGGCTTCCTCGCTGTCGGCCCGGCAAACGACAACTCCCGCCCCTGCTTCAACAGCGGCAGGAATAAACTGCGCGCCATCTTCCTTGACGCCGGGCACTGCCACAAAAATATCACCGGGGCATACCTGACGCGAGTCTGCGCGCACCTCTATTTCGCCACGTCCGCACTTATCCAGCAGGGCCGCAAATTCCCGATTCATAACCAACCTCTTTGTAGAGCAATTTCGTTTTAAGCGTGTTGCCTTGCGGCAAGGCAGGCCCGTTTGCGCCAAACCCGCCCAAACCCTTTATTGATGCCGTGCCTTGCAAAAACTCCCGGCCCTCCGGGCTTCTTCACCCGCCATTGCTGCCACCGCTGCTGCGGAATAGCTTCTGCGACGGGCAGCAACCGGCCTTACCGCTCTGAAAGCCAGAGAATATATTCCGTCTTGTTATCTTCTTCGGGCCATACCGCTCCCGGAGCCGGAGTCTGCTTGACCACGCGGCTGCCGGATCCCTTGAGTTCCGGCACAACGCCCGCCCGGGCAAAAAGTTCCACCGCATTGCGCACGGATTTGCCCATAACGTCGGGAACACGGCTGCCCGCCTTAGCCAGGTGTCCGGGCAGACGCATGCCTTCATCCTGCTGTGCGGCGGTTTTTTGAACTTCGTTGACGTACGGCACATCCAGACCGGCCAGCTTCAGGCCGCGTTTGCGCCCCGCAGAGGGAGCAGCGGGACTTGCAGCCACTGCGGCCTTCTTTGCCTCCGGAACAATGCCCGTATACGTCAGTGTGCGGCTGGCTATTTCCTTGAACACCGGAGCCGCCACCACGCCGCCGTACTGATTGCGCGTGGGTTCGTCCACCATGACCAGAATCAGGTAGCGCGGCTTGTCGGCCGGAAAAAAGCCGACAAAAGATGCCAGACGCTTACTGCCATACGTACCGGCCCGATGGTCGGCTTTCTGTGCCGTGCCGGTTTTTCCCGCCGCCTCAATGCCGTCAATGCGGGCGCGCTTGCCTGTGCCGTCGCTTTCTTCAACCACGTCGCGCATCATGCGCATGACCTCGCGCACAGTGGTCTGCGAGAAGACACGCTGCGGAACTTCCTCCACATTGTTGTCATCGCGCGTCAGGCGCAGCGGCTTGTAAACGCCGTTGTTCAGCAGCGTCAGATAGGCCTGGGCCATTTGCAGACCCGTGACGGAAATGCTCTGCCCGAACGATGTGGACATGATGTCCACCTCGCTCCAGTCGCGAGGGATGCGCAAAATGCCCTTGCTGTCGGCCACCGGCACATTGGTGCGCTGCCCGAAACCAAGCGCATGCAAGTATTTGTAAAACGTGGGCGCACCCATCATCAGGCCGATTTTAGCCATGCCGATGTTGGAAGAATAGCGCAGCACCTTGTTGGCGGGCAGCACCCCCTGACGGGAGGTGTCACGAATAGTGAAGTTTTTTGCCACCCACCGGCCGCTTTCGCAATCAATGGCGGTGCTGGTGCTGATTTTCTTTTCCTGAATGGCGGCGGCCATGACAAAAGGTTTGAAGGTTGAGCCAGGCTCAAGGGCGTCGGCCGCCAGACGGTTACGATACACGAGAGGGCTTGTGTCTTTGTAAATATTGGGATTGAAAAATGGGTACTGTGCCCAGGCCACAATTTCTCCCGAAGGCACATCCACCACCAGCGCGCCGCCCCAACGGGCGTCATAGTCACGCACGGCACGCGCCACGGCTTCTTCCACAATGAACTGCATCTGCACGTCGATGGTCAGCGTAAGGTCCTGACCACGCGGTTCGCTCTGCCCTTCTTCATGCAGGTAAAAGCGGCGGCCCATAGCATCGCGCTGCACTATCTGGCGGGTGGGGATGCAGCCCAGACGCGCTTCCATTGAACGCTCAATGCCCTCAAGCCCCTTGTCGTCCAGGCCCACAAAGCCCAACACCTGACCGGCCATATGCTTGAACGGGTAAACGCGGTCGTATTCCTTGGAAAGACCGATGCCTGCCAGATTGGTCTTGCGCACCGCCTCGGCGGTGAAGTCGTCAACCTTGCGCTTTATCCACACAAAACGGCGTTTCGTCTGAGAAAGGTCATTATAAAGCTTCTGCGGCTCGATGCCCAAAATAGGGCCAAGGGTGTTCGCCATGGCCTGAAAATCTTCAATTTCCTGCGGCCGGGCATAAACGGAGCGCGCCTCAATACTGCGGGCCAGCACCTGCCCGTTACGGTCAAAAATCATGCCGCGACGGCCGGTCACCAGCTCCGAGGCCATATGCTGCCGCCGTGCGCGCTCAGCCAGGCGCGGGCCTTCTATCATCTGAAGATACCAGGCGCGGCCCCAAAGGCCCGCCCACAGCAGACAAAAGACAACAACAACCATCCTGATGCGCACACGGCCCCAATCAACCTGCCCGGCCCACGCAAAGCGCGACTTGCCTTCGGGAGCCGGCGTCCGCATGCGATTGGAGACGCGTGTTTTTTTTTCGGCTCTGGGGGCATCTGTATGCCTGTTGGCCTTGCGCGAATTGAATTTGAACATGGCGAGTCCCGATGGCTTCCGGGTTGCCCCGGTTTTTACTGATAGTATTTATGTTGCCGTCTCCGGCCCGCGCATGTCCGGAACGGACGGGTACGGCTCGTCGGAGAGGTTTTATACGCGCAGGGCCTAGTGGCCTTCCATTCGGCGTATCTGCCCCGGCTTCGGCTCACGCATGGAAAATTCCTCGGCGCGGCGGCGCAGCTCATAGGGCGAAAGCAGGCGCTCTCTTTCCACTTCAAGCTTGGCGCGCAGGGCGCGCCGCTCGCGCATGGTGTTCTGCGCGATATTGATGAAATATGTGGTATCCATGCGCTCAATGTTGCTCCATACGAGCACAAGGCCCATGACCATACAGGCCAGCAAACCGAGCACCAGAAACAGCAGCCATCCCCTGCCGCCGCCAGGCTTCGCGGAAAGATTACGCTTCACGAGCCGGAATCCTCGGCAATCTTTTCAACCGCACGCAGCTTTGCGCTGCCCGCGCGGGAATTTGCCGCCAACTCTTCCGGCCCGGCCTGCAAGGGTTTTTTGTACAGAATGCGCACCTCGGGCTGATGCCCGCACACGCAACGGGGAATGTGCCTCGGGCAACGGCAGCCTTCGGCCCAGTGGCGCATGGCCTGCTTGACCATGCGATCCTCAAGCGAATGAAAGGTTATGACCGCCAGACGCCCGCCAATGGGCAACCATGCCAGTATCTGATCCAGAAAACGGCGCAGTTCGCCAAGTTCATCGTTAACAGCCATGCGCAAGGCCTGAAAGGTCCGCGTGGCGGGATGCCGGCGGGCCTTGGCCCGCCAGGCG
>NZ_JBAIYR010000254.1:0-3372 GCF_036763145.1 Desulfovibrio sp. 1188_IL3213
CGCTCTTCCGATCTACCACCCGGTCCTTGGCCTCGCGCACAGCGGTTTCCGCCAGGCCCACCATAGTGAAGCCCGGAAGCCCCTGGCGCACATAATCCACTTCCAGTTCTACGGGATAGGCGTCAACGCCTTCCACGCCGCCGCTGTTCAGCCGGACCACCACAGGGCCTCCTTGCCGCGCTTGAGCCGCAGGGCGGCTATTCCACTTTTTTGCCCATACGGTTCCAGCGCATGTCGTCAAGCCCGCCCCAGGACCAGTAGATGCGCCAGGCCTTGGCGCGTATGGCGCTGCGATCCACAAAGCCCCAGAAGCGCGAGTCCAGCGAGTTGTCGCGGTTGTCGCCCATGACGAAATACTTGCCTTCAGGAACCGTCACCGGGCCGAAATTGTCGCGCACAGGCTCCACACGGTCAGGCTGTGTAAAGCGCGTATAGCTTTCCTTGACGGCCTCGCCATTGCGGTACAACTGCTTGCCGCGCACCTCTATGACATCGCCGGGAACACCCACAATACGCTTGATATAGTCCACGCTGGGATCGTTGGGATATTCAAAGATGATGACTTCACCGCGCTGCGGGTCATCACCCCTGTAAATATAGTGATTGGTAAAGGGAATCTTGATGCCGTAGGCAAACTTGCTGGCAAGCAGATGGTCACCCACCAGCAGGGTTTGCAACATGGATTCAGAAGGTATTTTAAAAGCCTGCACGACAAACGTGCGAATAACCAGGGCAAGCAGCAGGGCCACAAGCAGGGCCTCGCCATATTCGCGCCACAGAGGCTTCTTGGGGCGCGACGATCTCAAAAGCGTGGTCATGAGGTGCTGTTCCTTGTTGAGGGCATTTTACCTTGAAACGCCTGCCCGCGGGCAGAGGTTGCTGTTTCAGCCACGCACCGCTCTGCCGGGCCACCGCACGGCGTTGCGCCAATTCGGCGTGCCAAAAGCACGCCCCTTGAAAGTACGCAAGGCGTCCCGGCATGAAGCAGCCCTTAAGGCCGCCCCCAAACTGCCGTGTCCCGGTGATGCGCGGTTGCAAAGTATGCACTGATGCGCGCCCAAAGGCAAGGTACACATGCCGGAGCCCCAACTGGTCTGCCCGAAAATCTGTTCACACGGCATGCTACGCCGACAGGCCACAGCATACCGCGCCCCTGCAAAGAGCAAAGGCCCCCTTCTGTCCACCATGCCGCAAAAGCATGAAACACACAGGAGGAGGCCTTGTTACCGCAACGGCGCAATGCCGCTTCCGGCAGTTATCCCTGTACGGCAGCGTTTGAGCAGTCCGCGTTGAAACCGCTCGGGCATGCCCACAAAATCCTACGGCAGGCGCAGGGCAAAGTTGATGATAAAGCACAGGGCGATGCACAGCATGACCAGGTTCAGATCCTTAAAGCGTCCGGCCAGGGCCTTGATGCCCACCCAGCTCACAAAGCCG
Organism: Desulfovibrio sp. 1188_IL3213; assembly: GCF_036763145.1. Taxonomy (NCBI): domain Bacteria; kingdom Pseudomonadati; phylum Thermodesulfobacteriota; class Desulfovibrionia; order Desulfovibrionales; family Desulfovibrionaceae; genus Desulfovibrio; species Desulfovibrio sp. 1188_IL3213. The sequence continues at coordinate 1,438 of NZ_JBAIYR010000254.1, forward strand.
AAGCCGAAGCCTGTGGCGATGTTAAAGGTCAGCGGCATGCTGATGATGGTCAAAAACGCGGGCAATGCCACGGTAAAGTCCTTGAAGCAGATGCGCCCCACTTCCTGCATCATCATGGCGCCCACGATAATAAGCACCGGAGCGGTGGCGTAGGCGGGGACCATACCCACCAGGGGCGAGAAAAAGAGCGCCAGAAAGAACAGCGCGGCAATGGTCACGGCGGTAAGTCCCGTGCGGCCGCCTTCCGCAACCCCGGCGGCGCTTTCAAGGTAGCTTGTGGCCGTGGTGGCGCCCATGACGGCGCTCGCCATTGTAGCCATCGAATCGGTAATAAGGGCCTTGTCGAGATTTTCGATATGCCCGTCTTCGCGAATGAATCCGGCCTTTTGCGAAAGACCGATGAGCACGCCCATATTGTCGAAAAGATCCACCATCGTCAGGGTGAAAATGATGGAAATAAGCCCGTGATGCAGCGCCCCCTTGATGTCCATCCGCATGAAGGTTTCCGTGGGCATGGGCAGGCTGGCGGAGAAAATGGGGCCTTGCGGCAGGGGCGACACGCCAAGGGCTATGCCCGCCACCGTAATGACCAGAATGCCGATGATCATGGCTCCGCGCACGCGCAGGGCCAGCAGGCCGCCAATAAGAAAGATGCCCACAATGGAAAGCAGGGTTCCGGGATTGCCCAGATTGCCCAGCGTCACAAAGGTGGCAGGGTCAGCCGCCACAATGCCGCAGCTTTTCATGCCGATAAAGGCGATAAAAGCCCCGATGCCCACCACAATGGCATACTTGAGGTCCATAGGCACGGCGTTGATGATGAGCTGACGAATGCGGGTGACCGTAAGCAGCAGAAAAACCACGCCGGAAATGAACACCGCACCGAGCCCGGTCTGCCAGGAATACCCGGCCGGGCCGCACACATAATAAGCGAAAAATGCCGTAATACCCAGGCCCGGAGCCACGCCCACGGGAAATTTGGCCCACAGGCCCATAACCAGGGTGGCGATAATGGTCACCCATATGGTGGAGGCCACGGCGGAATCCTTGGGCATGCCCGCGTCAGCCAGCATGGCGGGAACCACGAAAATAAGGTAGCACATAGCCATGAAGCTGGTGAGACCCGCCAGCATTTCTCTTTTGACCGTGCTGCCCCTCGCAGCGGGATTAAACAATTTTTCCAGCACACTCATGGCGTTTCCTCCTTACTGTGCGACGCCGATCGGGCATGGGAAGCCCAGACCATCCCTGCCCGCAAAACAAAAACCATAATAGAGCATCATACCTTTGAGAACATGGCTTCTCAATGTGTGCGGCGCGCACTGTGGCGCTTGAAGCACAAAAAACCTGCCGTCTTCGCGACAGTCGCCGGTGAGCCTGGGATCCTTACGAATGGAACAAGTGGTCGCGTGGGACACGCCGTGTGGCTACGCACGCTGCCTTCAAGCGCAGTGTTCTGCATTACAACGGCTGAAGCACCCGCAAGCCCTACGTCCAACGGCTGAAACGCACTTGCGCCTTCGCGGCGGGCGTTTGTACGCGCAGCCGCAGAACAATTTCAAGGTGAACATGCCTTATCCGACATAACCGATGCTGCACGACCGACTGCAATGCCCACCGCCAGATCCACGCCGCATGGCGGGCAGCAGCCCGAAAAAGCCGGTATGCCGTCTCGTCCGGGCGATGGATATGACACGGAAGCGGGCTGCGGACAATGCCGCCCTGATGAAGGCGGCAGCATGCCATATCGCGCATATCATGTCCATATGAGGCAAGGCCCGTGCGCCCGCAAAAAGCAGTTCCCCAACAGCACAGGCTGCCGGGGAACTGCTGAAGCAAAAAACACTGAAAATGCCACCGCCGCCCAGGCGGCAGGCATGCTACCGGCCTACGCCAACGCCCATCTGCGCCTGCCCTTTGGGCTGCACACGCACG
>NZ_JBAIYR010000255.1:0-3351 GCF_036763145.1 Desulfovibrio sp. 1188_IL3213
CACCCCCTGGCCTGCCGGGCCGGTGGCGTAGACGGCGCGCTGCGGCTCAAAGCCCGCGGTGCTGACATTGGCAACATTGTGCGCAGAAACAGCCATGCCCCAAGAGTGGGTGTTCATGGCTGAAGCGCCCAGTTGCATGCTTGTGTTTATGCCGCTCATATCTGTACCCTGAGGGGGTCTTGCGTGTCTGCCCGCGACAATTTCGGCGCGGGCGGCGCGCATGTAAAAACAACCCTTAGCGCTGCACTAGCACAACCGGCAAACGATTGCAAAATTTTTTTGTACGTGGCGTACAGGCTCGGTTTCAGCTCCTGTCGCACATGTGCCGCTCAATGCGGGCAAAGGCATTGTGGTTGTGTATGGACTCCATACTTTCCACCTCAACGCTGAACCATTCCACCTGGCCGTGTTCCGACAGGCGCTGCGCCACATTGCGCACCACGTCTTCCACAAATGCGGGATGGGCAAAGGCGTGTTCGGTGACGTACTTTTCGTCCTCGCGCTTGAGCAGCGTGTAGACAGCCGATGAACCGGAAGCCTCGGCGATGTCTATGAAGTCTTCCAGCCAGGAAAATGTTTTCATGCGCAGGCGCATGCGCACCGTAGCCCGCTGGCTGTGCGCGCCTTCGTTGCTGATGGCCTTGGAGCAGGGGCAGACCGTCATGACGGGGACGTCCACTTCAAGAATAAAGTGCTGCCCCGCATCGTCAAGCTCACCGGTGAGGCGGCACTGATAGCTTACCAGCGCGGGACTGCCCGAAGCCGGGGCGGCCTTGCTGATGAAGTAGGGAAAGCAGAAGCGCGCGTAAGCCCGCCGGGCCTCCAGACGCTGCCTGATGTCCTGCAGCAGGCGGCGCACCGACTGGTAGCTGATTTCATCATTCCACTGCTCCAGCGCCTCCACAAAGCGGCTCATGTGGGTACCCTTGAACGCAGAGGGCAGGTCCACGCCAAGGTCCACGCTGGCAACGGTCTGTTGCGTACCCCTGGTGCGGTCGCGCACGAGCAGCGGCAGCCGGAGTTCCCGCACGCCCACACGGTCTATGTTCAGGGGAATCTGCGGGGCATGACTTTGCACGTCTTCCATTATGCCAGGTCCTCTCCTGTGGTAGTGCCGGTGAAAGTGCCGTGCTTGACGCCGCGGCAGGCGATAAGCTTGTCGGCCAGGGCGCGCATGCGCTTGGGCTCGCCTTTGAGCACGAGCACTTCAAGACAGTTGTAGTGGTCAAGGTGTACGTGCAGGGTGGTGACGATAAGGTCATGGTCGTCGTGCTGAATTTGCACAAGACGGCGGGAAAGATCGTTTTTATGGTGGTCATAAACCAGGGTGAGCGTGCCGGCGCCGTGGGCGTCGCTGTTCCACTTTTCTTCCACCAGCGCCTTGCGGATAAGGTCGCGTATGGCTTCGGAACGATTGGGATAGCTTTTGCGCCGGCAAAGTTCGTCAAAGGGTTCCAGCAGGTCTTGATCCAGTGAAACGCCAAAGCGTGCAAGATTTCCCATAACAGTGTCCTGCGGCGCTTCCCGCCCGCAAGGGCGGAGCGCTGTTCTTTTGTGTTGCGGCCGCGTCAGGCGCGGCGGATTTCCCATACCTGCACGGTGACGGGTACGGGCTGGGCGTAGAGGGCTTCCACCTTTTGGGCGTACACCCGCCTTCCGTGCCAGCCGCCGCTTTGCAGGGCGTGCAGGAACGTATCGTAAACCGAACGCCCCGGCTCGGCTACCCATGCCGCGCCGTCAGGGGCCAGGGCATGGCCCAGAAAGCGCAGTACCGGTGTTACAAAGCGTTTTTCATACATGATGTCGCCGCCCCAGATGCGGTGCATGCTGCCCCACCGCACAGCGGGACAGCGCCAGTCCATAACTGTCCACAGAGCCTGGGAAACCTCGTTGAGCTTCGCGTTGCGGGCGGCAAAGCGCAGGGCCTCTTCTTCATAATCCGCAGCCGTCACCCGTGCGCCGAGCCACTGGCCCACCATAGCCGTGAGGCCCAGGCCACAGCCCAGGTCAAGGCAGTTTTGCCCTTCGATCTCATGGCGGCGCTCATGCAGCCATGAGGCCAAAGCCACGCTTGACGGCCAGAGTTCCGTCCAATAGGGCAGGCGCTCGTCGTCAAAGTCGTGGGAGTCGGCAGTCATGGCTTCCCACAACTGCTCAAGGTCGGCGGCACGGCTGAGCTGCCACAGACGCCCGGCGGCGCGCACGGTGATGTGCGGCTGATAGGCGCGCAGGGCCTTGTCTTCTTGCTGCGGGTATTCTGGCGGCATATATTCTCCGGCGGAAGCTTATCCTAATGGGTCGCCGCTGTACAGGGCGTACGGGCGCATGGCCCTGCGCGGCGCATGGGCGTTATTATTGGGGGCTTGAGGTGAGCGGACGCCGGGTATATAAGAATCTGCGCTGACGAACAAGCGTTTTTTCTGCACGGCTGCGGGACAGCCGTGTCATTTTTGCAGCCGTAAGGATACATGCATGCACAAGCACAGCGAATACCTGAACCGCATTTTGTTGAGCCGCGTTTATGACGTGGCTGTGGAGACTCCTCTCGAAGAGGCCAAGACGCTTTCTCGCCGCCTCGGCAACAGAATCCTGCTCAAGCGGGAGGATTATCAGCCTGTTTTTTCCTTCAAGCTGCGTGGCGCGTACAACAAGATGGCCCGCCTGTCGGCGGAAGACCTGCGGCGCGGCGTTATTGCCGCCTCGGCGGGCAACCATGCCCAGGGTGTGGCCCTGGCGGCGCGCAAGCTCGGCTGCGAGGCCACCATTGTCATGCCTGTGACCACACCCGCCATCAAGGTGGAGGCTGTGCGCCGTCTGGGCGGGCAGGTGGTGCTTTCAGGCGAATCTTTCAGTGATGCATCGCAGCATACGCTCAAGCTTATTCAGGAAAGCGGCTGCATCTATATTCCGCCTTTTGACGATCCTGACGTCATTGCCGGGCAGGGAACCATTGGCATGGAAATCCTGCGGCAGCACCCCGGCGATATACACGCTGTTTTTGTGCCCATCGGCGGCGGGGGCATGGCGGCGGGCGTTGCGGCCTATATCAAGGCGCTGCGGCCAGAAATCCGGGTCATCGGCGTTGAACCTGTGGATTCCGATGCCATGCGCCGTTCGGTCATGGCCGGAAAGCGCGTGGAATTGCATGATGTGGGGCTTTTTGCCGACGGCGTTGCCGTGAAGCTGGTGGGAGAACACACCTTTGCCCTGTGCCGCGACCTGCTGGATGACATCATTGTGGTGGAAACCGACGCCATCTGCGGGGCCATAAAGGATATTTTCGAAGATACGCGCATGGTTGCCGAGCCCGCAGGAGCCTTGGCCCTGGCCGGGCTGCGCGCCTATGCCGCC
>NZ_JBAIYR010000256.1:0-3346 GCF_036763145.1 Desulfovibrio sp. 1188_IL3213
GCCGGCCTGCCCGCCTGGGTGCAGCCTGTGCCGTACACAGACTGCTGCGGGCAACGTACGGCAGGTTCGGCCGCGTCGCGTAAAAACATCACGGCCGAAGGCCCCGGACATTCGCGTGTCCGGGGCCTTCGGTTTTGAACCATATGATTTTACAAGCAGTGCCTGGAGCAGATCAACTTTGAAATGTGAAGCATTTCAAAATTTTCATTCAGCCGAAAAATGCGATTTTCGGCTGAATCCACGCCATATTATGCGCACTGCACTTTCGTGCAGCGTTAGAGCATGGCACTTTTTCAAAGTTAACATGCTCTAGAGCAATTTCACTTTGAAATTGCTCTGGCGACTGCGCGAGCAGACGCCCGCCGCGAAGGCGTAAGCGCAATTTATTTGCGCGGTTAAACGCCGAAGCGAGCGTGTTTTAAACTTTGAAAAGGTATATTTTCAAAGTTAATCTGCTCTAGCTGATCCAGCTTCCGAGGGCATCCACAATCTTGCGGGCCTGCTCTGCGCTGGAAATGGTGAATTTGGACTGCTGGCGGTATTCGCCGCCGGATTTCTTGTAGCGCCGGATAACATACATGTCCGGCCCAAAGTCATCTTTTTCCGGCTGCCACTGCTGATAGCGGAAAAGAATGGTCGTCCACAAGCCTTTGCTCAGCACAACCTTATCCAGTTCATTAATAATGACCTGGCCGTTTTCTTCAAACTGCACGGTAAGATCGTCAATAGTCTCGTTCAAAATATCTCTCCCTGCGGAGCCTCATGGCCGCCCCCCCCGATGGAGCGGAATCTATCCGGCGTAATTCGCCAGCATGCCTTTGACGTTTTCAGGAAGTTCGGGCGTTTTGACCGTCATCTCCGTAGGGCCGGGACCGTACGCGCTGGCGACAATCGCCCCGGAGGCGGACAGGGCCATCATGCGTTCGGCCATGGTCAGTTCTCTGCCCGAAGCTATCTTGTTGCCGAGAATACCCAGAACATTTTCGCTGATGCTCAGCGGGCTGACAGTTTTGAACTTCATAATATGCTGCCTCCTTTCATTTCTGATAGGCTAGGCTACAATTTTCGCCGTCATCCCGCAAGGGGGCCTCAATGCGACCTCAACGCCGCTAACGCTTGCCCGAAACAAACCTGAACACATCGTCAGCGCAGGCCAGCCATGTCCCAAGGCCTGATATGAACCCGAGTATACCCCAGGGCAGACAGACTAGAGCAATTTAACTTTTAAATTGCTCGGACGGCTGCGTGAGCAGACGTTCGCTACGGAGGCGTAAGCGCAGTTTATCTGCGCGGTTAAACGCCGAAGTGAGCGTGCCTTAAACTTTGAGAATGTATATTCTCAAAGTTAATCTGCTCTCGAAGGCCATGCGCGCCAAGGCAAAGGTCACTGCCGCAGCAGCATCAGGGCGTAACGCTCTACCGGAGCAAAATCATCCGTCAGGGGCGGCGTAGCAAAATCCAGCGGGCCTGTGTACCTTGCGGCCAGCATGGTTTCCACCGCTGCCTGCCCGTGCGTCAGGGCCGGTGCGCCGCTGGCATTCAACGGCGCGGCACTGTCTCTTTTTTCAGGAAAAGCCGCCACCATGAGATTCTGCACCTCTCCGGGCCTGTCGGGGCGCGACACACAGTACACCTGCACCTCTGCGAACGATGCGGACAATGCCCTGAAAATGCTCTGGAACAGGCGGCCGTCCTCTCCCTCCACAGCGGAAATGACGTTCATGAGCACGGCCCCGCCCGGAGCCACGGCCCGCCGCAAGGCCTGCGCTGCCTCCACCGTTCCCATCTGGAAGGGGACCGCATAGTGCGAGTTGAACACATCCACAAAGATCAGATCAAAACGCTCACCCTGCCTGTTCAGAAAGGCGCGGGCGTCTTCGTGGCGCACCGAAAGGCGCGGATCGTCGCCCAGGGCAAACCAGCGCCGGGCCGCGCCGGTCATGGCCGGGTCTATCTCCACAACGGTCATGCGCACATCTTCAGGGGCGGACAGGGCCGACTTGCCAGCCAGAATCCACTTGGGGACGGAATAGCCCCCGCCGCCCAACATGAGTATGGAGCTGGCATGGGGCGCAAAGTAAGGGCCAAGGGCATAAAAGCGCGTGTACTGAAAATAAAGCTCGTCCGGCGCGTCAAGATACATGCCCGACTGACTGTACCCGGGGTCCGTAGCCATGAGCCGCACGGCGCGGCCGCCCTCGCCCCAGTCCGTGCCTTCGTAGATACGGATGCTGTTATAGGGGCTTTCCACAAGGTGCGTGCTGCTTCTGTCGTCACGCCAGGTTCCGTACATGCCGTTGACCACGGTTCCGAGAATGCAGAGCGCCAGCAGGGCCGCCCTGCCCCTGGCTCCTCCCGGCGCGTTGCACAGCGAAAGGGCCAGCATGCAGACAGCCACGCCCCACAAAATGGACGAACTGCCGAAAAATGATATGAGCACAAAGCCGCCCAGAAAAGTTCCCAGAATGCTGCCCGCAGTGGAAAGGGCGTACAGCCGCCCCACCGTGGCCCCGGACGTATCCAGACTGCCGATGCGCAGGCGGATGGCGTAGGGGCTTATCATGCCGAAAAAAAAGGCGGGCAGGGCAAAAATGCCCACGGCTGCGGCCACGGCGGCCACGTAGAGATTGCCGATGCCTTCTGTCACCCACTGGCCCACCAGCGGATGGCACAGGGCCGTAAGCGCGCTGCCGCCCCCGGCTCCGGCGAGAGCAAGAGCAAGCCCCCTGCGGGAAAGATGCCTGTCCGCCATGCGGCCCCCGGCCCAGGCCCCCAGAGCCAGACAGGCCAGCACCACGCCGATAAGGCTGGTCCAGACAACGGCTGATGTGCCCACATAAGGGGCCAGCACGCGCGCGCCCACCATTTCCAGCACCATGACCAGGGCGCCGCTTAAAAAGACCGTCAGTTCCAGCATGGGACTCCTTTTCGGTTTTTTTCTTCGGGACCGGCCCGCGAGCAGAATTGCCCTCAAAAAACGCTCTGTACCACGAGCAGCCGGCTCTCCTGTTATGATTTTTTACGGCCCGTTGTGATCTGCCGGGGCTATTTCACGTTGCAATGGCCCTGACTGTGGCGTGCCTGATGACGGCGTGCCTGAAGCTGTGTGCCTGATGACTGTGTGAGAGCCACTTGCCGTAAAGGCCAACCACCGTTTACCCGGGCGCAATATCCGCCCGGTCCCGCCGCGAGACGAAAAAATCTCGCAGCAGCGCCGCGCATTCCTCGCCACGTACGCCCCCCATATGCCAGAGGCTGTGGTTGGCGCTCTGGGCGTCAAAATATTCCGCGCGGGACACAACCGCCCCGGCCGGGACATCCGCCGCCCCGTACACAAGCCCGGCCA
>NZ_JBAIYR010000257.1:0-3346 GCF_036763145.1 Desulfovibrio sp. 1188_IL3213
CGTCCAGCGCCTGTGCCTGTGCCGCCAGATCAGCAACCGCCCTGGCAGCCTCGGCCATGGCATCGGCAGTCTGCCGTGACATGCTGTTGATCTGCACTATGGTATGGTTGATCTCCTCGCTGGCGGCAGACTGTTCCTCGCTGGCCGTGGCAATGGCGTTTACCTGATCCGCCGTGGATTCCACAGTGCCGACGATTTCGCCCAGGGCCTGACCGGACTGACCGGCAAAACCCGTGGCCTGCTCCACCTGCCGCACGGCCTCGTCCACACCGGCCATGCTTTTTGCGGTGCTTTCCTGAATGGCCCTGATGGCATTGCCCACATCGGTGGTGGAAGACATGGTTTTTTCCGCCAGCTTGCGCACCTCATCGGCCACCACGGCGAATCCGCGTCCCGCGTCGCCGGCCCTGGCAGCCTCAATGGCGGCATTGAGCGCCAAAAGGTTGGTCTGGTCAGCAATGTCGGAAATGACGCTCATGATCCGGCTGATATCCTGGGCATGCGTGTTGAGCTGCGCCATATCCTGACGTAATACCTCCGACACCTCGTGCACCTGCCGTATGCTCTGCAGCGATTGTTCCACGATGTGCGCGCCGGCCAGCGCCCTTCTTCTGGTTTCTGCCGATGCCTCTGAAGCCTGGCTGGCATTGCGGGCAACTTCCTGCACAGTGGCATTCATCTCGTTCATGGCCGTGGCCGCTTCGGCAAGCCGCTGGGCAGATTCCGCAGCGCCCCGATCCGACTGTTCTATCTGGGCAGAAAGCTCTGTTGAGGCCGAAGAAAGCACCGACACCACGCCTTCAAGCTGTCCCGCCGCAGCCAGCATGCCGTCCCGGCGGGCGCTTTCAGCGGCCCTGCGGGCATCCTCGGCCTCCAGCATGGCCTGGCGGGCCTTTTCCGACTCTTCGCGGGCCGCTTGCGTCAGTGTCTCAGCCTTGCTTATGCCTTCCAGCAGCGAAGCGATCATTTTTTTCAAGGCTGTGCTAAGCACCTTCATTTCACCGCCAAAACGGCTGTCTTCAATGTTCTGCTCCAGCTTGCCCCCGGCGATGATTTCGGCGGTTTCCGCCAGATAGTTCACCGGACGCAACGCGCCGCGAATGACGAGATAGCTTATGCCAAGCAGCACCAGCAGGGTTATGGCCGAAATAATGACCGTTATCCGACTGATATCCCTGGCCTCCGCCAGCACCTCGCTCTGCGGTACCGTGACGCTGAGATACCAGTGCTGGCTGCCGCCCCTGAAATCAACGGGATAAAAATAGCGCAGCAACACGCCCCGGGCGTCGTCCACATCTTCCGAATACGGTTTTCCGGCGGCAAAGGCCTCCAGGGCCGCGTCCTTTCTTTTGAGGCCGCCAAGATCAAAAAGGCTTTTGCCGATCAGGGCTTCTTCGCGATGCGCCAGAACATCACCCTTTTCGCTCACAAGCGAAGCATAACCGCTGCCGTAAAGGCTGATGGCCGCGACCATCTGCTGCAGCCGGGCAAGAGAGATATCCACCAGCACCACACCAAGCAGGTCATTGCCGTTCAGTATGGGACAGGCCACCGTGGACATGAGCACGTCCTTGCCGTTGACCTTGAAGGGGATGGGATCAGAAACATAGGTCTGCCGGGTTTGCCGGGGAATGACATAGTACGGCTGGCCGACCTGCTCGCCCAGTTCCACCAGTTCGGCCCCTCTGGAAAGGTAGGGCATGAAGCGGCCCTTGTCGTCACTGCCCGGCGCGCCCGCGTACAGCAGGTCGCGCTTGTCAAAGGCATTTGGTTCCCAGATGATGCCCACCCCGAAGATGTCGGCATTGCCCATAAGCATGCCGCTGATCATGGCAATCACGCCCTGCCTGGTGGGGGCCTCGTTGCGGGCCACACCCTGCCCCAGCGCGGAGGCCAGGGTTGACGCTTCATCAACAGCCATATTCAGGAAGCGGGCCACGGAATTGCCCTCGGCCCCGCCGAGAGCGGCCAGCTCGCGGCGTGCGGCATCCTCAATGGCAACGCTGCTGCGCGCCTGAATCTGCCACGTCAGCAGTCCCAGACACACCACAAGTGCAAGGGCCACAGGAATCACAATCTTGGGGGTCATGCGCAAGGATCGGTACCAAGCGAACATAAAGGCTCCATTGGTTAACGGGACACGAGAGCATGCCGGCTTTGGAAATACACCTTCGCAAAGTCAGCAAAACACTCACTTCGGCGCTTAGCCGCGCAAAAACCTGCGCTGCGCCTCTGTGGCCGACGCCTGCCTGCGCAGGCGTCAGAACACTGTAAAATACAACTGCCCTGGTTTTTTCCCGGCTGCAAGCAGCGTGTGCGGACCATGATCATATGAAGCTTTTCGGTATTTTTTTTGTGCAGCTTTAGGCAGTGTCGTCACGAGATGAATTTCCTTGGTATATCAAGGAGAACGAGCCTTTTATGCAGCGAGTGTACTCTTATGGTACTCGACCGGAATAAAAGACGAAGTTCGACGCAGAGATACCGGGAAAGGCGCTCGTGACGACACTGTCTAACGCAAAAACGACCTGTCCGTGCATGGCAAGTATGAAAGCCTTCGGCCCGGCACAAATCCTGATGATATTCTGTAATTTTTTAGGAAGGTTCACTCTGATGTATGAATAAATATAAAATTATAAATAATATTATGTGATTTTTAATTTTTAAAAACTATATTCAACATATTTCTTATTTATTAAATCTTATCTTATATAAAAACAGCGTTAAAAAAAACGAAATTAATATGTTTTCATAGCTATTGACATGAGAGTACCTAGTTATTAAAACATAGTTGATGGATTCGTCCAGTCGTGAATCACAACTTCCTACGCTGATTCACCCTTCTTTTCTCAATGTTGCATCTCTCAGCAGATGCAGAGGGTTACCTACCCCCAGAGAAGCAAGCATCACCTTGCAAACTCTCCTTCTATGCTTTCGGCATACGTGTACAAAACGTTGCCGCCATATCAATGGATCCGGTACACAACGGAGGCCCCATGCCTACTATTACCCTTTCACGCCCGGCTCAAGGCCAGGCAGTCACAGTGCTTGCGACAGGCAAAAACGCCAAGCTCGCTCTTGAATTCTCAACCGGCGATGTCAGCTTGTCGCGCGATGCAGATTCGCTGATATTTACATTTGAAGACGGCGCTGCCATCCGCATTGATGACTTCTATACCAGTTACCATGCCGCCAACATCCCTGAGTTTGAAGTGGACGGAAAGCTGGTTTCCGGCACGGAATTTTTCAGCGCCCTCGGCCCGGACCTCATCCCCGCGGCGGGTCCGGCAACAGTTGCCAGAACGGCCCGCTCCTCGGACCACGGCGCGGTTTCCGATCTCGCCTC
>NZ_JBAIYR010000258.1:0-3340 GCF_036763145.1 Desulfovibrio sp. 1188_IL3213
GGGCGCTGCCGATACGGCCCGCCGCGCCATGACCGAGGCCCTCAAGGCCCGGGAAACGGCGTGCACGGGTCACGGGGAGGATAAGTAAATGTCACAGCACAGCATCGTCATTCCCAGCAAAGGCAAGCTGTTTAACCTGGATGAGTTTCTCAAACCCACTCCGGGCAATATCATCACCGCCATCATCCTGACGGTGGGGCTGATAATCACCGTTATCCGCTTTACCATGGGTATCGGCTCGGTTACCAACCTGAGCAACACCCAGCCCTGGGGCCTGTGGATCGGCTTTGACCTGCTTTGCGGCGTGGCCCTGGCGGCTGGCGGCTACTTTACCACCGTGGCCTGCTACGTCATGGGCATGAAACAGTTTCATTCCGCCGTGCGCCCGGCCATTACCACGGCCTTTCTCGGCTACGGTTTCGTGGTCGTAGCCCTGCTGTATGACCTGGGCCATCCGTTGCGTTTGCCCTTCATGTTCTTCTTCCCGGGAACCACGTCAGTGCTCTTTGAAGTGGGCCTGTGCGTTGCCACCTACGTTACGGTGCTCTTCATCGAGTTTTCCGTGGCGCCTATGGAATGGCTGTCGCAAAAGTTCCCCTGCCTTATCAAGTGGCGCAGGCTTGTGGTGCACAGCACCATCGTGCTCACCATTTTCGGCGTCACTCTGTCCACCCTGCACCAGTCCTCACTGGGCGCACTGTACCTGATTGCGCCTGAAAAGCTGCACCCCCTGTGGTACTCGCCCTTCATGCCCATGTTCTTCTTCGTCAGCTCCATGGCTGCCGGGGCCTCCATGGTCATCTTTGAAGGCATCTTTGCCCACAAGGGCCTGCACCACTATATGGACGAAACCCACCTGCGCGAATCTGACGGCGTGGTCCTCAGCTTCTCGCGCGCGGCCTCTTTCATCCTGTTCGCCTACTTCATGCTCAAGCTCATCGACATGCTTGTGCAGGCCAACCTGTCCTACGTCTTCTCGGGCTACGGGGCCTGGTGGCTGGTTGAAATGCTGGGCTTTGTGCTGCTGCCCGCCCTGCTTTACGCCAAGGGCGCTCGCGACCGCAATCTGACCCTGTGCCGCATCGCTTCGGCCAATACCGTGCTGGGCATCGTTCTGAACCGCTTTAACGTGTCCATGATCGCCTTCAACTACAACCTGCCCCCGGCGGAACGCTACTTCCCCAGCATCTGGGAAATATGCATTTCCATCTTTGTGGTAACGATGATCGTGACCGTGTACCGCTTTATCATCTACCACATGCCGGTGCTGTACGAACACCCCGACTTCAGGGATGAGCACTAGCCAACAGGGAGAGGAGAATATTATGGAATTCCATACTTTTTACGATTACTTCCTCTATACGAAGAGCTGGGCTTATGCCATGATGTTTGTGGTTCTGCCCCTCTATGTGGTGTACTGGAACTTTGTGCTGTTCCCCAAAAAAAAGGGACGTAACGGCTGCTCCAAGGACCATTAGAGCATGTAACGCTTGCAGTGGTTGTCTGACGACGGATCATCGCTGCTATCTTCGTCCGTAATTTCCTTTATGGTAACGGTCGAATCAAGTTAGCCTTGCAACCGCTTCGCGGTGCGGATTTTTAAAAAATCCACGCAGAGCGTTCCAACTTTTTCAAAGTTGAGCCGCTCTGGAGCCTGCGAACCTGAAATGACAGTCTGAAACACGGGGGGCGGCGCCAAACGGTGTCGCCCCCTGTGCATTGACAAAGATTCTTTTTACAGCCACCCTTGCGCGCTACGCCATTCATGTGGGTACACGGGCAAGCCACTGCCCTTTGCCCGATTCGGGCGGATTCGGATGCCTCCGGACTGCTTGAGCCTGCTCCGGGCTGATTCCGGCCCCCGCAGCCCAATGATTCCGCGGCCCTGCGCAATGCGGGCAGCCCTTTGTGGGGCATAAGGCGCACAGCAGAACAATTGACCGCGCATTGCGCCCTATGGTGGCTTGGGGTATACTCGACAGTGTGTGAAGTGGCTTCGGCGTTGCAATAACGCATACTTGCAGCCATGATCGGAGGCTTGACGTGCGGCGATTTTATCAAGAAAGCTGGCAGGGCATACCCTTTACGTCCTTTTCGCATATCTCCTTTTTTCATCTGGCGGAACCCAAGTTCTACGCGGTGTTCTACGAAGAGCTGTTTCGCCGCTACAAGGACTGGGACGATCTGCCTGCAGTCTGGCGCGAAAACAAGCGCAAAGACGCCCGCTGGCTCATCGGCCAGTTGCGGGATCAGGTTGCCAGAGAAGCGCAGCCCCGCACAGAGCCTGTGCGCGTGCTGTCCATCGGCAGCGGCGTGGGCTATATGGAAAAAATCCTGCTGGAGGAAATGCCCGAGCTGGAGTTGCACGTCAACGAGCCAAGCACTGTGGGCATGAAATGGCTGCGCCGGCATATTCCCAGCGAACGCATCTATATCGGCCTGCCGCCGGCTTGCCTGCCCCCAGATGTCCACTACGACATGATCTACCTTTCCACCGTGGACTACGGCATTCCTACACGCGAGTTCACCTACCTGCTGCAGGAACTGCGCGCCCAGTTGGCCCCCGAGGGCGAGATCATCCTGCTTTCGGCTTCCCTGCTGGAAGAGGATTCCTTTATCGGCAGCTTCGTCAACGCCATCAAAATTTTCATCCGCGGCTTCCTGCACTATCTGGGCATACGGCGGCAGCAGTTCTGGGGTTGGCGGCGCACGCGCGACGAATACCGCCAGCTTTTCAAGCAGGCAGGGTGCACCCAGGTGCAGGACGGCTGGCTGCAGGATGGCTTTGAGACCTACTGGATACGCGGAAAATAGTTTTCCCGGCACAGGCTCAAGCCGCCGCACAAATGGGTGCGCGCAGCCTTTGAACCTGCACCCCGAATACCCCGCGCCATAAGGGCATGCGTCCCGCACAGAAACCGGCACCGGGCATTGCCTGACGAAGGTTCCTTTTTGATGCAACAATACCGCTAATTTTTCGCGATATATAAAAAAGGCCGCACAACATCCGTGCGGCCTTTTTGTCTCTCTATTCCGTTACCATCCCCGGCAGGCTGGATTTTTTCGCCCGCCCTGGCCCTGTGCGCTCTGGCGGCTACTCTGCTTCCACCCCTGCACAGCGCCCATACCAGACAATCTGGCGGTACAGATCGGGTGAGGTATCCCCTTCAGTGCTGAAAAGCAGGATGCGGGAAGAGGCGTCCAGCCTCAGGGCCTGGCGGACGTCCTGCATTTGCGGATTTTTCATGATATGCTCAATGGCTCCCAGAGGAGCCGCGCCGGATTCGCCGCTGCACACAGGGCTGTCGCCCGGCAGGGGCGCGGCAAGGATGCGCATGCC
>NZ_JBAIYR010000259.1:0-3340 GCF_036763145.1 Desulfovibrio sp. 1188_IL3213
GAGCCGCGCAGATCGTCTGGCAGTCCGGTTACCTGACCCTTTTCGTGCTGGTGGCCTCGTTGCCCCTTGACAGCGTGAACGCTCTGGCCGGACTTACGGCGGGGCTGCGTGTGGAAGCCCTTCTCTTTTTGCCGGGCATGGCCTTCAACATGAGCGTAGCCGTGCTTGTAGGCAACAGCCTTGGCGCGGGCAAACCCGCCGAGGCCAAAAAGGTCGCCCTGTTCATGGTCGGCGCGGCCGCCATAGCCATGAGCCTTATGGCAGCCCTGCTCTGGCCTTTCAGGCAGGACATCGCCCTTTTGCTTTCCCAGGAACCCGGCACCCAGGCCCAGATTGTGAACTACCTGACCTTCAACCTGCTTTCCACGCCCTTTTCCATTGCCAGCACCGTCATGGGCGGCGTAATGACCGGGGCGGGAGCCACCAAGTACAACCTGATGATTTTCGGCGGCACCTTCTGGCTGGTGCGCCTTCCCCTGGGCTGGCTGCTCGGACATATGCTTTGGGGCACAGCCTCGGGCGTTTTTGTAGCCATGCTCGTTTCCCAATGCCTGCAGACCAGCATCATGCTTTATGTGGTGCTGCGCCGCGACTGGACGCGTTTTGCCATGAGCAAGATCCGCCAGCCGCACCCTGCCTGACGGCCCGCAGAACCCTTGTGCTTTCCGCATGGGCCTTTCCAAGGAGAACAAAACCGTGAGTAAAAAATTCATTCCCGTAAGCCTGGACGACAGCGGACGCTATTATGACATCTGGCAGCGCACCCCTCAGCGTTCGCTGGATTATACTCTTGCCAACCTCTGGGGCTGGCAGGAATATTATGGCCTTGAATGGTGCTTTGACGACAATATGTGCTGGATACGCCAGACCCGCCCCCATGAAGTATGCTGGGCGCCCGTGGGCGACTGGAACGCGGTGGACTGGAAGAGCCTTTTGCCCTGCTCTTTCAACGAAACCGCCCATGACGTGGTGCGCGTGCCTGAAGAACTGCTGCACGTCTGGCAGGAACGCCTGCCCGGACTGGTGGACGCCGAAGAAGACAGGGGCCAGTGGGAATACCTGTACAAACAGGAAGAGCTTGCCGACCTGCCGGGCAACCGTTTTCATAAAAAACGCAATCACTATAACAGCTACATCAAGAACTACGGCGAACCCGACTACCACGATCTGGACGACCGCATGATCGAGGACGTGCTGGCCGTACAGGACGACTGGTGCCAGTGGCACGAATGCGAAGACTCCCCCTCGCTGCGCGCCGAAAACGAGGCCATCAACCGTGTGCTCAGCCACTGGAACAGTTTCCGCAGCCTTGTGGGCGGATCACTGTATGTGGACGGCAAGATGGTCGCCTTCAGCGTGGGCGAAAACCTTGACGGCACAAGCCTTGGGGTGCATTACGAAAAAGGGCTCAGCGGCTTCAAGGGTGTTTACCAGACCATCAACTGCACGTTTGCCCGCCGGGCTGGAACAGGATTCACCTATATCAACCGCGCCCAGGACCTGGACGAAGAAGGCCTGCGTCAGGCCAAGATGACCTATATGCCCGCAGATTTTCTGCGCAAATACAAGGTGCGCATCCGCAAGGCATAAACGTTTGCCTGCATGCATACATGCGGCGGAACGGCCCGGGCAGGCTCCAGGTTGTTCCGCCTTCCTTTTTCCCGGGAAGCGGCGTGAGCCTCTCGACCCCGGCCCGGGCTTCTGGCATTCTGGCCGCGAGGGGTTTCGTCAACTGCGGAAAAGAAGAAAAAGATGATCCTGAAAACATTTCTGCTGTTTGTGGTCACGGCGGTTGCCGAGATCGTGGGTTGCTATCTGCCCTATGTGTGGCTGCGCAAGGGCGGCTCCCCCTGGCTTCTGGTTCCGGCGGCCCTGAGCCTGGCCGTTTTTGCCTGGCTTTTGACCATGCACCCGGCCGCCAGCGGGCGGGTATATGCGGCCTATGGCTGCGTTTATGTGGCAACCGCCCTGGCATGGCTTAAACTCGTGGACGGCGTAAGCCTTTCCACCACCGACATGGTGGGTGGCGGCGTGGCTCTGGCCGGAATGCTCATCATTGTTTCCGGCTGGGGCAGCCCGGCCTGACCACGGCGCACGGCGCAAAACAAAGGGGCGCGAAGGAATTTTACCCTTCACGCCCCTCAAAAATGCAATCGGTGCGCCGCCGGTGGCAGCGCACTTGCGAAAAACTGGCGTCACCAACGGGATTTGAACCCGTCTTAGCGGCTTGAGAGGCCGCCGTCCTAACCGGATAGACGATGGTGACAGCGAGGTTTCTTTTAAGTAGAGCACGCTTTGATGTCAATACCGCAAGGGTGGGCATCGCCAAAAAGCTGCGAAAAACAATATTATTTGTATTTGCATATTTGAAGTGCTATTTTAAATAAACGGCCCACGACTATGGGCTGTTCCCGGAGGATCATACGTATGCTTTCCCGCCTTCGCCTGCTTCTGCCGGCACTTGCCCTTCTGCTTCTGGCCGCCTGCGGCGGCAAAACCGTTCCGCCCCGTGACGGCCAGGCTCCCGCATGGATGGGAACCATTGCAGACCTGCGCCAGTTTCCCCAGAACCTGGAAGTTTACGCCCAGAGCGCGGGGCCGGGCAAGCGCCTCATCTCACAGGCCGAGCAGGATCGCCAGACAGCGCGCTTTGACCGCATATTCTTCGGCCCGTGGGACATGCGCAAAACATCCATGCGCAAGCGCGATGTGGCGGCCATTTTCGGCAAGGCCAGAGGCTACAGGCAGGGCAGCGAACGCTGGACACAGACTGAATGGGACGCAATGGCCCGCAATGCCGACCTCAAAAACTTCCCCACGCGCGCCCAGGCGGCCATTACGGTACGCAACGCGGACCTGCGTGAAATGCCCACGCATCTGACGCGCTTTTCAGAACCCACACCGGACCCGCGCGCCAATCCCTTTGACTACTTCCAGTATTCCCTGCTCCCTCTGGGTACGCCGGTACTGATTGCCCACACCTCACGCGACGGGCGCTGGCATTTTGTGGAATGCCCCATAGCCGGCGGCTGGGTTGATGCCGATGATCTGGCTCTTGTGGATGACGGCTTTGCCGCCGCATACCGCAACTCCCGCTTTGCGGCCATTGTCAAGGACAATGTGCGTCTTGCCGGGGCCAACGGCAGCAGTGGTCCCTCTGGCGGCCAAAGCGTGAGCATAGGCGCCATCTTGCCCCTGCAGGGCGGGGCCGCCGAAAGCAGCCCCGTGAACCTGCTTGCCCCGGCAAAAGACAACAACGGCATGGCCGTTACCACCCCTGTGACGGTTGCGGCAGGCGACGCCGTGCTTCGCCCGCTTCCGCTGACGCCGGGCAATGTGA
>NZ_JBAIYR010000260.1:0-3334 GCF_036763145.1 Desulfovibrio sp. 1188_IL3213
CTCAGCCATACATCCTCTCAGGTGGGCCGCGCATACCGACAACGCGGGGGATACAAAATGAAGGCCATAATCTACGGGGCAGATACCAATCAGCAAAAGTGGGAAGCGGCACGCAGAGCATACGAAAGGATGCTTGCCGATGGGGAGACAGACTGCGGGTACACGTTCAACAACGGCAAACAGGTGTACGCCCAACGCGGCAAGTATAGTATCGCACTGACAGTACAGGCCAGGGAAAAGGCGTTTTCTGCGGCGGAAGGGGGTACGGGCATAGTATTGGGGGTTGCGGCATTGCGGTCTGAGCGCGGCGGCTTGCCTGCGTTCAGACGGGGTGTTTGTCTGTCAGGGTTTATAGCCTGTATCCGGCGGCAGGTCACGGCGGCTTGCCTGGGTGCGGGCCAGAACGTCGCAGCGCTCGTTTTCGGGGTGTCCGGCGTGTCCTTTCAGCCAGTGAAAGCTTACCTTGTGCTGGCGCAGCAGGGGCAGCATGCGCTGCCACAAGTCCACATTGAGCACGGGTTTTTTATCGGATTTTACCCAGTTCTTTTTCACCCATCCCCACAGCCAGCCCTTGCTCACGCTGTCGCAAACATAGCGTGAATCTGTATACAGGTCCACGGTGCAAGGGGTTTTGAGCAGGGCCAAAGCCTCGATGACGGCCAGCATTTCCATGCGGTTGTTGGTGGTCAGGGCATATCCGCCGGAAAATTCCTTGCGGTGTTCGCCCTCGTCCAGGCGAAGAACGGCGGCCCAGCCGCCCGGGCCGGGATTGCCGAGACAGGAGCCGTCTGTGTGGATGGTCACTTTTTGCATTGTCTTCCTTGAAAAGCATGAATTGGCTGCGATGTTTTACCCGGCACAAATGCGGCACGGCGTGACCCGCGTCAGGTGCGGGGCTGGATGTGTCGGGTTTATGGCGCAGGCACGGCGCAGCATACACGGCATGGGGACGGGGGGCAATGCGCACGCGAGGCGTCCTGCGGCACGAAAAAACCGGCCCTGCCCCGTGAAGGCAGGACCGGTTTTGTTCATGAAGGCTGGTAACGGGCATCAGGCCCGTTTGAGAGACTCAATTATTCTGGCCAGTTCCTGCGCCTGGGCCGCCAGTTCGGAAACGGCCTTGCTGGCCTCGCCCATGGCCTGGGCTGTTTCGCCGGCAATGGTGTTGACGTGTTCCACGGAGCGGGCAATTTCTTCTGAAGAGGCCG
This sequence comes from Desulfovibrio sp. 1188_IL3213, assembly GCF_036763145.1. Classification (NCBI taxonomy): domain Bacteria; kingdom Pseudomonadati; phylum Thermodesulfobacteriota; class Desulfovibrionia; order Desulfovibrionales; family Desulfovibrionaceae; genus Desulfovibrio; species Desulfovibrio sp. 1188_IL3213. The sequence goes on from NZ_JBAIYR010000260.1 coordinate 1,209, forward strand.
ACTGCTGTTCGCTGGCAGTGGCGATATTGCGTACCTGATCGGCTGTCTGCCCGGCCAGGTCGAGGATTTCTTTCAGCGCCTCGCCGCTGCGCAGGGAAAGCTCGGTGGCGAGATTAACCTTGCCCACCGCGGTATCCATACGGCGCACGCCGTCCTGGGAACTTTCCTGAATGGCGTGGATGGCCCTGCCCACATCCTGGGTGGAGGCCATGGTTTTTTCTGCCAGCTTGCGTACCTCATCGGCCACCACGGCAAAGCCGCGTCCTGCTTCGCCGGCTCTGGCCGCTTCGATGGCCGCATTAAGAGCCAGCAGGTTGGTCTGATCCGCAATGTCGGAAATGACGGTCATGATTTCATTGATGGCCTGCGCATGCCCGGAAAGCTGGTCCATGTTGGCCTTAAGGGACATGGCGTCGCTTTGCACTTCATTGATGGCCGTCTGGCACTGGGAGGTAATCTGTTCGCCATCGCGGGCTTTCTGTTGCGCCGCGCCGGAAAGGTCCGCTCCTGACGAGGCGTTTCTGGCTACTTCAAGCACGGTGACGTTCATTTCTTCCACTGCGGTGGCGGTGTCCGCAATGCGGCTGGCCTGCTGCGCCGCACCGTGAGAGGACTGCTCGATCTGGGCTGAAAGCTGTTCGGAGGCGGAGGCGATAATATTGACTACGCCTTCAAGCTGGGCTGCGGCATCAAGCAGCCCTTCGCGACGGGCGCTTTCCGCTCTGGACTGGGCTTCTTCTGCCGCACGTTGCGCTGCCCCGGCCTTTTCGGCCGCTTCCTGCGCCCGGAGCGACTCTTCCTGCGCCCGCTCGATATTTGCCTTCAGGGCGCTGACCATGCCTACAATGGCCTTGTATACACCTTCTTTGGAGCCTCCATCGTCCACACTGTAGTCGCCCTGCACGACGCGGTTGGCAATGTCGTTAAGTTCGCCGGGGTCTTTGCCCAACTGCCTGTGCGTACTTCTTATGATGAACACCACCGTGAGAGTGCCGGAAATGAGCGCTGCCGCGAGCAGACCGATGATCAGGTTTTTTGATGTGGCGTACAGGATGTCGCACTGCTTGCTGGCCGTGTCGCCGCCTTCGGTATTGAGATGCACCAGTGTCGCGAGGAATTCGCGTCCCTGTTCGTAGCACGCCCGGGACTGCACGCGGAAAAATTGCCGGGCTTCATCGCGGTTGCCGCTGTCGGCCAATTGTATGATGCGGGAACTGATATCTGAATATTCCTTCCATTGCCGCGAAAAGGCTTCATATGCCTGGCGCTCCTGCTGTGAGTCGATGAGGGGTAAATACCGCGCGGTAATGGCGGAAAGGCTTTTTTGCGAGCTTTCCATGCGGTTTTTATATATCTGCCGGTATTCGTCCATGGGAGGCGTTGTGATGAACAGGGCTTCGGCAAGCCGATAGTCAGAGGCGACGATGTTGAGTTCCATGGCGCACCGTGTTGAAGGCAGCCAGTTGCGACTCAGTTCTGTTGAACCGTCATTGATCTTTGACATCTGCACGAGGCTGAACGTGCCGAGTATGGCGATGAGCAGCAGCAAGAACGCCGACATCAGTGAAAGTTTTACTCCCAGCTTCATTTGCTTTCCTCCTCCCCCAATGGTGTGGTGATGACCTTTTGTATGCAAGTGCATAAAAACAATAGTGTAGTTTTGTTTCTTCATGCACCATTGACATGATATGAAGACATTTTATTGCATAACTAATTTTTTCATCAGACTTTGAGTAATAATGATTATTGTCTTAATGTATTATCGGCATAATTAATACTGACTTATGGTCTTTATCAATATAAAAAACTGTTTTTATAAACGGTATTTCTCTGCCATGAGTTAAAAAACTTTATATGCTGAGCTTTAATATAAATGAAAACTTTATATGCATAAAAAAATAGTCATGTCATGATATGGTGTATGCTTTTTATGTGAAAAAAAATTTGCCGGAATATAAGAACTGAAACTTTTCTGCGTTGTTGGGTAGAGAAAACACGCCATTGCTGTCCGGCTAAGGGGTAACAAAAAAGTCCAAAATCTCAGCAGTATGTGGTATAAGAAGTTACCACAACAACTTGCCACACAAGGAGATTTTGGACTTGAGCCATCATACTACACTCTTCTC
>NZ_JBAIYR010000261.1:0-3294 GCF_036763145.1 Desulfovibrio sp. 1188_IL3213
GCGGCTGATCTTGGCCTGCATGCCCTGTGGGCGGCCCTGCTGGCGCTCGGCCTGGGCGGCTGCGCCTTTATGCTGCTTTTTTTGCCTTTGTGCCTGCGGCTGGCCCCGGCCATTATGGAGCCGATATTGCGAAGATTACGGCGGACATAAATCTGCTTCCAAGGACCTGCCTATGAACATTGAAGACGTGGTAAGCTCTACAGCCAAGGCAATGCTGGATTTCTGGCTGCGGCACTGGCCGATATGTTTGCTCACTCTGTGCGCCGTGCTGGATTTCTTGGACAATAACGACTCCGTGAGCAGAATTATTTTTGCCGCGAGCTTTGTGGCTACAGTTGTTTGCCTGAAGGCATTTCGCCTTGAGCGCTGCTTCTGGATATACACACTTGTTTTTATTGGCATTATCGCTTTCTTCTTCGCCGATATAGAATCAAATGAATTGCAGAACGTTTTACACCTGGAAACATTTAACGAAAACTTGGTATCCCGGGTCGTAGAAGCTGTACTTTGGACAGGGATAGTAGCACTGTTGTCTTCAGGAATGTATTTTTTGCGATTCAGCCATACCGTCAGCCCTGCTGCCCTTATTAAAATACCCCTGACCCTCTTTTTCATGTACGTCTTCCTGCAGCCGATTTTCATGCTCATATGGTATATCTTGGTGATGTATTCATGTGGCATTTTTGGCATTCCTGTGTGAGCAAAGCCCCGGCGGTTCTGTGCCGCCGGGGCTTTGCCCTGTCAGAACGTGCTGTTAAAAGCAAACGTAAATGAGCAAGCTATTCTTCCTTAAGCTAAAAATTATTTAAATGCATACTCATGAGCAGATACCCCCCAGTATTCCTTGGCTCTGCTTTTTGCTCTATCAACAACAGCCAGCGCTGACTCCGCCACTTTCGGCATCAATACAGCAAAGCTTACGGCACCCCCAAGGATTGGCCTATGAACATTGAAGACGTGGTAAACTCTACAGCCAAGGCAATTCTGGTTTTCTGGCTGCGACACTGGCCGCTATGTTTGCTCACCCTATGGGCTGTAGCAAGTTTATGGGCATCAGCGAACATCAACAGCACGGTTTCTGCTGTCACTAGTGTTGCTGTTGTTACTGCGAGTTTTGTGGGCACAGTCGCTTGCCTGAAAACATTTCGGCTGGAGCGCTGTTTCTGGATATATATACTGGCTTTTTTGAGTTTTTTTTGGGTTTCCATTAATCCTGTCGATGCGCACAACATACAAAGATATTTACACCTTGAGTCTCTGGATTTTTTTCTTATACGGCAAATTACAGATGCATTGCAGTGGACGGCAGTTGTCATGCTATTATCAGCAGGGATTTATCTGTTAGGGTTTCGGCATGCCGCTGGTTACGCCGCCCTCATTAAAATACCCCTGACCATATTTTTCATGTGTGTGTTTTTACATGAATTCTTCCCAATTTTTGCCCTTTACATGGCAGGAAACATATTCGGCATTCTCGGCTTACACATGTAATGCAAACTCTTCACGCCCGCACCTTGTTCAGCGCTTGCGGGTTTGCCCCGCAATTGCCGCCACGTTCTCCAACCATCCTGGATACGTACAAAACCCCCTTCAAATTTTCAAATTTTCAGCCTAGGGGCTGTCTCTAAATAAATGATTTTGCGCCAAGGGCAAGGAAAAAGGCTTTTTTTACGAAAGGAGTGTACTTTTGCGGCACATGACTGGAGTAAAAAAAGCCTTTTGACGCAGCCAGTTGGACAAAAGAATTATTTAGAGACAGCCCCTAGTGGGCTTTTTGCTTTATCTACCTGATGGGGGGCAATAGCATTGGCGAGGGTTCGTCAGAGAGCATTTAACACTTGAAATGCTCGCTTACGGCAGGCAAAAGCCTGCCTGCGCGCATTTCGTGGCAAGGGTTTTCCTGAAAATCCTTGCAGGGCAGTTAACTCATTTCATTCGTAAACTGCTCTGGAACAGATTAAAAGCAGTTTTACCTTGAGATTGCTCTGGACACTGGGGAAAGGAAGTTATGAATATGCCCTATGTCCTTCTGCTCAAAACCTGCAACCTGCCCGCCACAGCTTCTCCGTAACGCACACGCCACCACCAGCGGCGGATGCGCAGACGTGCGCGGTCCAGGCACAGATAGACCACAGGGGTGGTGTACAGCGTCAAAAGTTGGCTCATGAGCAGCCCCCCCACAATGGTCACGCCCAGAGGCTGCCGTATCTCGGCGCCGTCGCCCTGCCCGATGACAAGCGGCACAGCACCAAGAATTGCCGCTGCCGTGGTCATCATGATGGGACGGAAACGCAGCAGGCATGCCTCATAGATGGCCTTTTCCGGCGGCAGCTTGCGGCTGCGCGAGGCTTCCAGAGCAAAGTCGATCATCATGATGGCGTTCTTTTTGACGATGCCACAGAGCAGCAGCACGCCGATAAGGGCAATAACGCTGAACTCCATCTTGAACAGCATGAGGGCCAGCAAGGCTCCTCCCCCTGCTGAGGGCAGGGTTGAAAGGATGGTCAGAGGATGGATAAGGCTTTCGTACAGCACGCCGAGCACAATATACAGCGCCGCCAGCGCCGCCAGAATGAGAACGACCTGATTGCCCGCCGTATCGCTGAACATTTTGGCAGTTCCCTGAAAACTGCCCACAATGGAAGACGGCATGCCGAGCCGTACCCGCGCCTCTTCGATGGCCTCCTGCGCCTGCGAAAGGGCCACCCCCGGCGCAAGGTTGAATGACAGGGTCACGGCCGCAAACTGCCCCTGATGCGAAACCGAAAGAGGCGCAAACGACGGCGCCACGTTGGACACGCCAAGCAATGGCACCAGTCCGTCCTTGCCGGACAGGTAGACCTTGCCCAGAGCCTCTTCACTTTCCAGCCAGTTTTCACCGTATTCCAACACCACACGGTACTGGTTTTTGTCTCGATAGATGGTGGAGACCTGGCTTTGACCAAAGGCATTGCCCAGAGCCGAATCCACATCTTTCATGCTCAAACCGTGCCGCGCCAGCGCATCTCGATTGACCGTAACCATGGTTTGCAGGCCACGTTCTTCAATATCGCTGTCCACATCCTTGAACAGGGGTACGTCCGCCAGCGCCTGCTGCATGCGGCGTCCCCAGGTGCGCAGATCGTCCAGATTGTCGGCCTGCAGGGTGTACTGATACTGCGAGCGCGAACCGCGCCCACCCATCATGATGTCCTGCGCGGGCTGCAGAAAAATCTGCAAACCAGGCTCGCCGGAAAGCTTGCCGCGCAATCGGCCGATCACGGCCTGCGCGTCAACCTTGCGTTCGTCCAGAGA
>NZ_JBAIYR010000262.1:0-3291 GCF_036763145.1 Desulfovibrio sp. 1188_IL3213
CGATGGCGTACGGCTTTGCGGTTGCCGCGTGGCGGCAGGCGGGCAGGCGTGCGCCGCGAAGGATTACACGCAGTGTTGCTGCGTGGTACAGCGTCGTAATGGCGTGGTAAGAACTTTGAGAAGGGAATTCTCAAAGATGCCTTGTTTCAAGAATAGGGGAGTGCCGGATTTTTTGCTACCGTGCAGAGGAGAAAATATCCTGGGCATGCGGGTGCAGGAAAAAAAGGCATGCAATGTGCCGCGGCAGCGCGGGGTCGGGAGACAATGTGGCTCGGACAGCGGATTTATCTGCTGCCTGCCGTGGCGTATGCCAGGCGGAACGCACGCCTGCCGGAGTGTCGCAAACCAGAGCGTTCATGCGGCGCTGCGGGCAGAGAATCTTACCCGCAGCGCCGGTTAACGTCAGGAAAGTTTCATGGTCTTGAGCAGAGCGTCCAGAGTTTGGGAAAGCTCTTTCAGGCCGGAAACGGCGAGGTTGGCGTCATGCATGCCCTGGGCCGTCTTGATGCCGATTTCGTTGATCTCGTTGACTGACCGGTTGATTTCATCGCTGGTGGCGGATTGTTCTTCGCTGGCCGTGGCGATGGCGCGCACCTGGTCGGCGGTGGTATCCACCATGCTGACGATTTCTTCCAGCGCCGTGCCGGACAGGGTCACAAAGGTGGTGGCCTCTTCGATGGACTTTGTGGAGGCGTCCACAGAGTTGACGCTCTGCCCCGCGCTGCTCTGGATGGCCGTGATGGCTCTGGCGACCTCGGTGGTGGAGGCCATTGTTTTTTCCGCCAGTTTGCGCACCTCGTCAGCCACAACGGCAAAGCCTCGTCCTGCCTCGCCTGCGCGGGCCGCCTCGATGGCGGCATTGAGGGCCAGCAGGTTGGTCTGGTCGGCAATGTCTGAAATGACACTCATGATCTGGCTGATATCGGCCGCGTTTCTGTTCAGGGTGTTCATGTCGTTTTTGAGCTGAAGCGACTGGCTCTGCACCGTCTGGATGCAGTTGACAGATTTTTTTACGATTTCAGCGCCTTGTTGTGCTTTTTCGCGTGTACCCATAGCCATGTTGGCGGCCTGTTCCGCATTGCGGGCCACCTCAAGCACGGTGGAGTTCATTTCTTCCATAGCGCTGGCGGTTTCGCCCACGCGCATGGCCTGCCTTTCCGCTCCCTGATCCGACAGCGCGATGATGTGCGCCAGTTCGTGGGATGCCGCGGACAGCTTCGTGCCTACTTCTTCCACCTCGCGGGCTACTTCCATAACCTGGCGTTGGGCCTGCAGCATCTGCGTCTGGTCTGTCATGAGCGCCAGCACGGCGTCAGAGCCGTAAGGCAGGGCCGTGTAAAACATGTCGATGGGCGCGCCGCCGGAAGGATGCGACACGGTGCTCATGTCCTCTTTGCGCCCGCTGGCAAAGCACTGATCCGCAGCGCAACCCCCGGCGCAGGCATCGGCCCGGAAGTGGCCGGAGCAGGCTGTTCCGGCCATTTTTTCGGGCGCTTTGCCGCCGAGCATGCCGGCCTCATTCAGGAAACGAATTTTTCTCTGCGCATCGCGGATCATGATGGGGGAAGGTATTTTGTCGATAACCGCCAGCATGCTGCCCGCAAGGCCGTTGATGGATTCGACGATTTTTTTGAAGTCGCCCCTGAACTCCGATTCGTTGATGCTGCTGCGCAGATAGCCGTCGGCAACGCTGCCCACCGTGGCCGTCACCTGTGTTCTCATGTTTTTGCAGGTATCCGTTATTCTGGAAAGCCCGGTGTGCAGTTGCAGAAGCTCGGCGGAAAATCTTTTTGCCGACGGCAGGCAGTCAAGGTCGCCATTGGAGATGGACGTGGTGCACTGCACCATCTGATGCAGGGGTTTGCGTATGCTCTGCACGATCCACAGTGCAAGCAGCAGCAGGATTGCGGTAATGGCGGCCCCTGCCAGCAAGACCTGCTTGAGGGCCTCGTTCATGTCCGCATTGACTTCGCTTTCATTCATGAGGGCGATCATGCGCCAGCCCTGAAAGCCCTTGTACACGACAACACGTTTTTCAACGCCGTCCAGCGCAAGCGTGCCTGCTCCACCGGCGGCAAGCAGGTTTTGCAAGGCCGGAACGCCGCATTCGCTGATATTGCGGTTGACCCATGACTTGTACTGGGGGGCGGCCAGAACCATGCCGCTGTCTTCCAGCAGGATGATGGAGCCTGTCTGGCCGATTTTTATGCCTTCCACCATAGCTACAAGGGCGGAAAGGGTAATGTCGATGTCAATGACGCCCAGGAGCTTTCCGTCCGTGCCGGTAACCTTTGCCGTGACGGCGCAGGCAGGCACGCCATGCGCCGTGGTATAGGCAGAGCTTATGTTGCTGGCGCGGGAGCTTTCCATCTGCTGGCGATACCATTTTCGTGTTCTCGGATCATGCCCGGCGGGCCAGGAAGCCAGGGGATATTCAAGAAAACCGCCGTCTTCAGCACCAAGAGTAACGCTGCTGTAATTGGTATGGCTGTCTTTGACGATCTGGAATATTTCGTCCACCGCCTGTGCCTGCGGCGTCATGGCCGATCTGGGAACCTGCTGCGGTTCACTGTTGTTCGTGAAAAGGGGAAGGTGGCCGAAAGCCTCGCGCATGGCAGGCGTGGCCGCCAGCATGGTCGCGCTTTCCTGGGCCTGTTTGAAAAAAAGAGCTATATATTCATTGGTGCTTGAGAGCGCGTGTTCCATATACGCCTGCGTACTGCGCTCGTTCATGGTGTCCATTTTTCCGATCACAATCAGCACGGTGCTGCCGATACCCAGAATAATGGCGGCAAAAAAAGTCAGTAAAAACTTTGCACGAATCGTCATGGCAACGTCCTGTCGTTGTGCGTGGCTCCGGGGCATTCACAGGAAGCCGCCAAAGCCGTGCAGCGTTTTCCATACCAAAGAGCCTGACAATCAGGTCAGGCTGACTGGAAAGCCGTTGAGCGCCAAACTGGACCGGGCAGGGTGTATGCGCGTTACGTACAAACAAAAATCGGATTGCCGAATGTGAACTTTAGAGCAGATTAACTTTGAGAATGTACATTCTCAAAGTTTAAGTCACGCTCGCTTCGGCGTTTAACCGCGCAGATAAACTGCGCTTACGCCTCCGTAGCGAACGTCTGCTTACGCAGCCGTCCGAGCAATTTCAAAGTGAAATTGCTCTAGCTGTAGAGTGATGGGATGGTCCCGCCCGCATAAATTGGCTACCCTAGGGTATGGAAAACCTCAGAAAGGGAACCATCCCATGAAGATCATTACTACCATCGGCATTGATTTGGCAAAGAA
>NZ_JBAIYR010000263.1:0-3265 GCF_036763145.1 Desulfovibrio sp. 1188_IL3213
GTCTTTCTTTTTTTCAGTTTGCGGTACAGGGTGACTCTATTTATTCCCAACAATGCCGCGGCTTTTCCCATGTGTCCGCCGCATTTTTCCAGCGCGGCCCCAATGGTCTCAAGCTCAAGCGAGCGCAGCCTTGGGCAGGCGCATGGGTTTGCGCCGCATTGCCGGCCTGGCTCTGCTGCCCGGTTAGCTGAGTGTTCTCTGCTTTTTGCCCTGACGCCGCGCCAGCTTGTACGCTGCCTGTCGCATTTTTGTTTTCAAATTGCGTAAGGTCAGGCGTAGTGACAGGCATCGCCAGACTTTCCGGTTCTGCCTTGAAGTTTTTTTTGAATGATCTGGCGCTGATTCTTTCAGGATCAGCCAACGGCTGGAACGCGCTGTTGAGTTCTTGTACCGCAAATGCCCCGTCCGGCAGTTCCCAGACAAAGTAGTGGGTTTTGCGGCGGTTTTCCGTCCAGTCGGTGGAAAAGGAATACACGCCAGAAAATTTTGAGCGACGCATGCCCGAAATGTACATTATTTACGCCGAATGGCAAGAATGGCTTCCGGCCTTTACGTGACAGGGCCTTTGAGCTAGTATGCCGCCATGCACGAAATGGCTATCGCACAAAGCTTGCTGAAAATGGCGGAAGAGGAAATTACCCGTCAGGGCTGTACCCGTCTTGAGGTTGTGAACGTCAAATATGGCGCTCTCGCCGGGCTGGTGCCGGAATCTCTTCAATTCTGCTTTGAAACCATGATTCAGGGGACGCCCCACGAGGGCGCGCGCCTTGAAATGGAAGAATTGCCGTTGCAACTGCACTGCCCGTTCTGCGGCGCGGATTTTGGCGGTGAAGGGCAGGACGCTCTTGTGCAGCCCTGCCCCGGATGCGGCGAGCAGTTCGGTCACGTGGTCAGGCAGGGCAGGGAGCTGTATTTGAACCGCCTTGAGGCCAGCTGACCCGAGCCGGATAGGGACGGCGGTCCCCACCGAGGCGCTGCGCCTGAAACGGCGGCGGCTTTCTTGCCTATGGCGCCGCAAGTTTTCTAGCAGATATCATCGCCTTCTCAACGTACCGATACTTTACATAAAAGACCCCATTGCCGGGGCCTGCAAGGAGACTGGCATGCAAATTCCCGTGGTTCGCAATGTGCTGGAAGCCAATGAAAAAATGGCGGCTCATGTGCGCAAGCGGCTGTCTGACAGCGGGATTCTGACCCTGAATCTGATCAGTTCGCCCGGCGCGGGCAAGACCACGCTGCTGGAGCGCACGCTTACCGATCTGGCGGGAGAGTTTCGCATGGCCGTGGTGGAAGGCGACCTGCAGACGGACAACGACGCGCGCCGCGTGGCCGCTACCGGGGCGCAGGCCGTGCAGATCAATACCGACGGCGGCTGCCACCTTGACAGCAACATGATCCTGACCGCGCTGGACAGCCTCGATCTTGAAGGCGTGGACATTCTTTTTATCGAAAACGTGGGCAACCTCGTCTGCCCTGTGGAATTTGACTGTGGGGAAGACGCCAAGGTGGCCCTGCTGAGTGTGGCCGAAGGCGACGACAAGCCCGAAAAATACCCGCTTCTTTTCAACCTGGCTCAGGCGCTTGTGCTGAACAAGGTGGACCTGTTGCCCTATGTGGATTTTGACATGATGCGGGCGCGTAATTTTGCCACAAAGCTCAATAAAGATCTGGATATTTTTGAGGTTTCCTGCCGCCACGGCCAGGGCCTTCAGGAATGGTACGGCTGGCTGCGCGCCATGCGGGCTGCCAAAAAAGAAGGTCGCCCGCTTTAGAGCAGATTAACTTTGAGAATATACATTCTCAAAGTTTAAGGCACGCTCACTTCGGCGTTTAACCGCGCAGATAAACTGCGCTTACGCCTCCGTAGCGAACGTCTGCTCACGCAGCCGTCAGAGCAATTTCAAAGTGAAATTGCTCTAGGCAAGCCTGTTAAAAAAAATCTGCCGGTCGCACGGGCAGGCGGCGACAGTGCATTTTTTATGATGCGGAAGCGCTATGCCTGCGCGCGGCGGAGGCGGCAAGAGCAGCCTGATGTTTTTCGGTTATGCTTGCAAAAGAATAGTAAAAATCCCGGTCTGTGCCGGGATTTTTTATGGCCCGCAACTACGCGGAACAAAATGTGAAAAGCGTCAGGTCGGGGAGTGCTCAGCGACCGCCCTCGCCAGCCTGATAGGCGGCCACATCCACAACAAGGTTTTTTGATGCGGGCCGCAGGGTCAGGGTAAAAAGCTGCACGTCCTGCCTGGGCGTGTCGGCATCTGCCAGATTCGGCAGCATGGCCGCCGGGGCAAGCATGATCGTAGCCTCTCCCTGGCCCGCCGCAAGAAAATAGTCCAGTACCTGCCGGAGCACCTGCCGGTGTTGCGCAGGGTCTGTCCTGGGCAGTTCCACAAAGTCCATATCCAGCCCGGGCAATTCAGCCTGCCAGGGGGCATAGTCCTGGGCATAGAGCGTTTCAAGCAGCTTGTTCAGTGTGGCGGCGTCGAGTTTCCGGCGCAGTTCCATATGTTCAAGACGGTCGGGATCGCCGGGGCGCGCCGTGACAGCAGCACCGGCAGTCCCGTTTTCAGCCTGACCGGGCAAAAGCCGCGCAGCCCAGACCATACCGGCAAATCCAAGGCTGGTCAGCACGGCATCGTTGTCGTCATGAGGCGGGCTTTTGTCCAGCAGGGCGCACACGTCTTTCATGCTCATGCCGGGCCGAAACTGGTCAAGCATGCAGACCGGGCCGCTGTTTTCATCGGGTAAAAGGCTTTGCATCCGGGCGTTGAACTGACGGCTGACGCCTTTGGCCGTTGTCAGGGTCATCTGCTCCGGCCGGGGGCCAAAGGCAAGGCTTGCTGCCTGCCCTACAGGCACGGCGCTGAACGTCCAGAGCGCCAGCCCCGTGTCCAGGCGCAAGTCTGCAGTTCCTCCGGGGTTTTCAATTTCATCGCTGCCGCCGGGGGCCATGTCCAGCCGGGCAAACTGCGTAACACCCTTGCTTTGCAGGCTGATGTTGAGCAGGTCCTCTTCTGTTTTATTGGAAATGACCAGATTTTGAGGGCCTGCTGCCAGGCAGTGTCCCGCCCACAGAAGAAAAATAAAAACAGTGAGAAAACAGGGCAGGCTTCGCTGCGGATAATTGCTGAAGGTCATGCATACACTCCCGATGTCAGTACCCGGCGTCATACGACGGCAGGCACATTATAGCAGAGCGCGGGGGCGGCCCGCAAGTCAGCCGGGCGGAAGCGGCAGGCGTACCTTGCGGGCGCCCGCATGATGG
>NZ_JBAIYR010000264.1:0-3253 GCF_036763145.1 Desulfovibrio sp. 1188_IL3213
GCCTGTCCCACTGCGGGGCTGAGCACCATCCAGGCCGTGCCGCCAGCGTCAAATTCGCCATATATGTAGTTGACGTACTTGCCGGGATTGTCGGCAATGCGGGCGCGGGCCACGCGGATCAGGTCGCTGCGGCGGCCGAAGGTAAGGGCATCCTTGGGGCATGCCTGCACACAGCCGGGCAGCTTGCCTTCCTTGAGCAGCGGCTCGCAGAAAGTGCATTTCTGTACGAGGGGGTCAAAGGCCTCGTCGTACTGAAAGCCGGGAACATAGAAGGGGCAGGCAACCATGCAGTAACGGCAGCCCACGCACTGCGAGCCTTCGTAGTGAACAGCGCCGTTGGGCTGCTTGGTAAAGCACTTGGCAAAGCAGGCAGAGGCGCAGGCCGGGTCATTGCAGTGGAAGCACTGCAATTTGCGGAACACGTCCTTGCCGTTGACCTTGTACTTGTTTACCACTGTCCATTCATATTCGCCTGTGCGGCGGTGCGTGTCGCACACCGTAAGGTCGCTGAAGGGTTTTTTGGGTTTGGGCAGGTGGTTGACCTTGTTACAGGCTTCTTCACACTTGCGGCAACCGATGCAACGGGTGGTGTCGTGCAGCACCCCGTAACTGTCTGCGTAATATGGGAAGGTATGGGGTCCGGCCTGGGCCACCTTGGCACTGCCAAGGGCCGAGACCACGCCCGCGCTTCCCAGAATGGTCAGAAATGTTCTGCGTTTCATATCTTACTCCATGCTAGTCGGCGCTTTTGGGCGCAGCCTTATGGCAAGTGGTGCAGTCGGTGTCACGGGGACGCGCGACATCCATGCCCTTGTGGCAACCCATGCACTGCAGATGGTAGGCGGCCATAAGGTTGGGACGACCGGGATTGGCCTTGTCGATCTCCTTGGTGTGGCAGCTGCCGCACTTGGGAGGCGTAAGGGAAAGCGGGCTTCTGTGGTGGCAGGTGGCGCACAGAATTTCAGGCTTGTTGTGGAAAGCCTGAGCCAGCTTGTCGTCCTTTATCCTTTCCATAAGGGAGGTGAGGTGGCGGCGGTGGGTAAAGTTGCTCGGCTCGTACTTGTCGGCCAGGGCATCAATGACCACCTTATACGGGGCCAGCATGGGGGAAACAGGTTCAACGGGCTTGCGGGCCAGCACGGTTTCTGCGGCCAGCGCCTCATTGTCGCCGGGCAGCAGGGTGCCGTTAATGCCCTTCTGCATCTGTTCGGGCGTCATTGAAGGCGTGATGTTATGGCAGGTGGCGCACCATGCCTCGTCACGCTTGGGCGTGACAATGGCGTGACAGCCCGCGCATTCGCGCCGTTCTTTGGTTTGCTGTTCGTGACAGCTCACGCAGCTTACGGGCGTATTGCCCTTGGCGCGTTTGGCGATATTGGTGGCGTGCATGGCGCGGTCAAGGGTGATGTAGTTGCCCTCGGCCTTGCCCTCTACCGTGTGGCAGGTGCTACAGGACACCGGATCGCCCGTGTGGTGACAGGTCTCGCAATTGTCAACCTTCTTTTCATGGATAAGATGGTTGAAAACCACGGGTTTCATGGCCGCGCCCTTGGGATTGGGCTTTTCGCCGACCGGAAACATGACTATAGCCGATGGCGCGCCGCTGTCTGTTGGCTCCAGGGCTGCGGCCGTGGCCGTGCCCCCCAGCGCCGTGAGACACGCCGCGCCAGCCAGGGCTATAGCCGCCAGCAGAAGCAGTGATGTGCCGTTCCTCATGTGCTTGTCCTTTTGCATTCAGACATTACCCCAAGCCCGCCGCTCAAGGGCGGCAGGATCCTCCGGCCCCGCCGATCCCTGCGGGGGGCAAACACGCAGATATTGCAACGGTATCGCAGGCTGCAAGACTCGTCAAGGAGGTCAGAGAGTTGGAACGGCTTCTCATGCTTGGAAAAACAAGGAGATTGGGAAAATTTTCATTAAAAAATAGGTTTTAATTTTGGCGTTTCGCGCCAATGCATTTATTTGCGACCCCACGTTGTGCATAACTGTCACATACTTCGGCGCGGAGTGATAAAAGTAAAAAAATATGGAATATGGTCTCAACGGGCCAGTCGCGCTCTTTGCGCTTGACCTGCGCATAAAGATGCTCTACGTGGCAAGATGATATGGAAGCAGCGTGATGATGCCCCGGTCCTGCCGGGGAGTGCGCCCCCGCCTGGCCGTGCCGTTTTTCCGCAGAAAACGGCGGTCCGGGGTGCGCCTGCCGCCTGAATGGCTGTGGAATGAAGGGCTGCGTAACTCCAACGGAGGATCGTTGATGAAGAATGTTGAAAGCCTGTTACAGGGCAACGAGCTGTTTCAGAAAAATTATTTCAGAAAAAACGAATCCCAGCTTCTGGATCTGGTCAGCAGCGGACAGCATCCCAAGGCGCTTTTTATCGGTTGCGCCGACTCCCGGGTTATTCCCTCCCTCATAACCAACGCGCCTCCGGGGCAGCTTTTCGTCTTGCGCAATGTGGGCAACTTTGTGGCCCCCTACAAGCCGGACGAAGACTATCATGCCACGGCTTCAGGCATTGAATATGCCGTCACCACGCTGAATATTTCAGAAATCATCATCTGCGGACATACCCACTGCGGCGCCATTGAGGCCCTGTACAAAGACATCAACGGCAAGGAGCTCATCCATACAAAGAAATGGCTGTCATTGGGCAAAAAGGCCAAAGACCTTGCCTTGCTGGCCCTCGGCAAAAATGCTGAAAAAGAAAAGCTGCTGCGGCTGACGGAAAAGCTCTCCATTATTTTTCAGATCGAGAATCTGCTCACCTATCCTTATGTCAGGCGCAAGGTAAACAAGGGTACGCTGCATATCCACGGCTGGCTCTACCATATCGAGTCCGGCGAAATGGAATATTACGACCCTGACGAGCACGAATTCCTTACGCTGAACAAATAAGTTCTGCCGCTCGTGGCGCAGTGAGGGAAAGGGTTTGTCCTTCGTCAGGGGAGGGATGACGTCCTGCGCGGCGGGAGCAGGGAGGGAAGGAAAGGCTTGTTCTTCGCACGGTGGCTGCCTGCCTTACGAAGGACAAGCCGCGCTTTCCCGTTCTTGCCGCCCGCCGCGCAGGCGGTCAATTGAACCCTGCGCGATGCAGCCCCATGCAGCCCCATGCAGCCCCATGCAGGCAGTAAAAAACAAGCACCCTATACGCGCAAGGCCCGTGCCGCCTTGACCACGGCGTCCACATCATCGGGGGGCAGCCATACGGCACCGGCACGCGCGCGAAACCAGGTGAGCTGGCGCTTGGCGTAC
>NZ_JBAIYR010000265.1:0-3243 GCF_036763145.1 Desulfovibrio sp. 1188_IL3213
AGGCAGACGCCGGAAGCCAGTTGGACCAGATCATGGATACGGCGGAAAAAGGCGAACTTGACGCCCTGTCGCAGGAGCAGCAGGGCGCGGACGCGGCCTACAGCCAGCAACTGCGCGCCTGGAACCTGCGCAACCAGTCCGCCGGGGCCATGCTGAACGCCGAAAATCTCAACAATCACGCCCAGACCGACTATCTGGGCCTTACCTCCACCCTGCTCAACGGGGCCAACCGCATGGGCCGGAATTTCTACACCCTCGGCACGCGCGGTCCCCTGCTGCCCTGAGCACGTGCATAGGGAACGTTTGAAATGCTTTGTGGGGGAGGGACCCTTTTGAAAAAGGGTCCCTCCCCCACGCCCCCACCCCCTAAAACTTTTATCCGTGTTTCAATGTGTTACGGAGGTCTGTCTACTCTGAGGCGGGAGTCCAAAGGCGGAACCGTGGCTGTCAGCACCAATGGCCTGCTGCGTAACAAGCTGGACAGAGAATACTTCAAACAGGGTCTGGCCGTTATGATTGAAACGCTCCGGCCGCAAACCGTCGTCAACTACAGCCAGATGCCGGACGACATTTTCGGGCCGTACAAAGACAGCGGGCTGGAACTTATGGGAATACCGCATTACGCATTTTCTGTTCGCAAGGAGGCTGCATGATGGGTGGTGGACGTGGTGGCGGATTTTTTGCGGAAACACATGGCTGGCGGGCCTCAGAAGCCTTTGCCAAGGGTACGCTGCTTGCGGCGGCCGCCCAGAACACGGCTACGGACGCTGGCAGCACCTCCGGCGGCATGCTTGACTTCTTGCGCCCGTGGTGGTCTTACCCCTATGGGCATCCGGAAAAAACAAAAAACATTAAGCTGTTACAGGGACTTGTGAAATCTGGAGCGGAGCCATTATCAAGTGGCTTTAGAAATCTTTTTGATCCGGAGCTAGCTATAATAAAATACGGTGCTAGATTACTCAAAGAAGCAACCACCAGAGGCAAAAAAAACAGTAAAAACAAATAACATAGTATGATTGCACATAAAGGCCAAGTAATAGCGGCAACCCAGCTATTGCTTGGTCTTTATCTTTGTATATTTATTAATATATTTTCCAGAAAAGAAATATGCACTCAATATAAAGTATAAATAAATTACTGACGCTAGAAATCCGTGATCAATAGGAACAAGACGGTCTTTTTTGAACCAAAAAACATTGTCCACCGAGCCGGGCACTTCGGAAAAGTTCGTTTTATCCGTACCGCCAATAAAGTTTAACAACATCATAATTGCGCAATATGACAATATAAAGTTAACAGCTATCTCCAGAATTTTCTTGTAAAAAAAGCTTGCCGCAAGGGCGATGCCCACAAAAATCCGTATACATTCCGTTATGATCACATAAGCAAACGATGCCTGTTCCCAATGCCCGCCATACCGCCATATAAAATGGTCAATGATAACAAAGAGCAACAGTACTATCCTGTGGCGATTATCAACAGAGATACGCATCGTTAAAGCCTCATGCAGTGTTTGCAAAATCAATAAAAATCGTCATCACTGTACGTAGCAAATATCATTGCGCTCTGTATATTCCATTTGCTTTCCGCCACATGAAGCCGAAAGCAGTCAACCGCACCGTTAAAATACACAAAAAAATAATATTTCATACGTTACTAGTTTTTTGTAATAATATTTTTATTAATATATTTCCCAGAAAAGAAATATGCACTTAATATAAAGTATAAATAAATTACTGACGCTAGAAATCCGTGATCAATAGGAACAAGGCGATCTTTTTTAAAAAAAAGAACATTAGGTGTCGCGCCAGGTTGTGGTACGAATGACATTCCATCACTTGAAGATCCAATAAAATTTAACAACATCATAATTGCGCAATATGACAATATAAAATTAACAGTTATTTCCAGAATCTTTTTATAAAAAAAACTTGCCACAAGAGCTATACTCACAAAAATGCGTATACATTCCGTTATGATCACATAGGCAAACGACGCCTGTTCCCAATGCCCGCCATACAGCCATATGAAATGGTCAATGATAACAAAGAGCAACAAGACGATTCTGTGGCGATTATCAACAGAGATGGGCATCTAAGCCTCGGGTTGGTTTATTGTATACTGCGGCTTTCGTCGGCTACCTGCCCCATAAGGGCTTCAAGGTTTTCAACAGCAACCAGCCGTCCGGCGCTGTTGCCGCCAAAACTTACCCGCCCGGTCACCCGATAGCTTTCACCATTGCCGTGGTCATACACCGTAAACGGAACCAGCCAGTCGCCGTTCTTGGCGCGGGCTTCTCCCACCTGCCGAACTTCCTTGCGGCCTGTGGAGGCATCGGCAAAAAGCGGAGCCAGCACACCCTGAGCGGCACGGCCCTCAACCTTGCGCCCGGCAAAAGCCCCGGAACTTATGCCGTTCATGACAAACGCGCGGGATTCGCTCAGCAGCACCGAACGCACGGTGGCATTGCCCTGCTCGCCGGGCGCGGCCTGAGCAAACAGAATCGCCAGCATGGGCGGCAGTTCTTCCGCCACCCTGGGGTCCCGCGCCTGCTGTACAAAGATATCAAGGGCTGAGGTCAGAATCGCATCCACATCCACAAGTCTTTCAAAGGCTGCGGCGTCGGCCCTGTCCACGGCCTGCCCGATCTCCGTCACGCACTGACGCGCGCCGGAAGCCGTCCCCGCCGCAACGACAGGCCCGACAAGAAAAAACAGCAATAAAAAAACTGCGGACAGCGGCAAAGTGGCGGCCCGTGCCGCCGCGCTGCTGCCGGAACGGACAACATTCAGCATAATTCCTCCGGCAGTGCTCCCTTGAGAGACAGGGGCAGGCCGCAACTGACAAAGACAACATGACGGCAGGCACGCGCCAGTTCCTGATTGGCCAGACCCAGAACGTCATTGAAGGTCCGCGCCAAAGGCGACATGGGTACAAGGCCCAGACCTGTTTCGGCGCTGACCACCGCCACAGGCAAAGGGGGCGCTGCCAGCCGCTCACCAAGGGCCGACACCTTATGTAAAATATCTTCCTGGCCCAGGTCACAGGCCAACAGATTGGCAATCCACAAACTTATGCAATCCAGCAGAATAACTCCGGGCTGCGTGGCCGCTTGCCTAACTGCCTGTCGGGCAGGCCTCCAGTCAGACTGTGCGCCAGGCTGCACACTGCCTTCCGCATCATGGCATACTCCGGGCAGGCCAGGGGCGGGCGCATTGTCCCAAGCCCCGGCGGGCATATCAG
>NZ_JBAIYR010000266.1:0-3243 GCF_036763145.1 Desulfovibrio sp. 1188_IL3213
TAACGTGGCTATGGACTGCGCGCGCACGGCCCTGCGCCACGGCTTCAAGGAAGTGCGCGTCGTCTACCGCCGCACTGAAGAAGAAATGCCCGCCGACCCTGTGGAAGTGGCGGAGGCCAGAGAGGAAGGGGCGCTTTTTACGTTTCTGGCCGCGCCCACACGCATTGAAAGCAGGGACGGGCGCGTCAGCGGCCTGGTCTGCCAGAAAATGGAACTGGGCGCTGCCGACGCTTCCGGCAGACGTCGGCCCGTTCCGGTGGAAGGGGCTGTTTTTGAGCTGCCGTGCGATGCCATTGTTTACGCCATCGGCCAGAAGGTGGCCCTTGAGGTTGTTCTCAAAGGCAAAGACGGCGCGCTGAATAAATATAATACGCTGGATGCCCACGAAATTACCGGTGAGGTCAGCGCCTTGCCCCGCATTTTCGGCGGTGGCGACTGCGTGACCGGACCAAGCTCGCTCATTGCCGCCCTGGCGGCGGGCAAGCGCGCCGCAGCCCACATAGCCCACCACCTGAACGGCACGGCACAGGGGCCTTCAGCCAGGGAAAAGCTGGAACACATGCTCATGCAGATGAACATGCTGGACGAGGAAAAAACGCCCCTGGAAGACCCCACGCCGCTCATGCCCATTCATGCCATTCCGGTGAGGGAGCGCCTGCAAAGCTTTGCGGAAGTGGAAACAGACCCGCTGGAATGGGAGGCCGTGCGCGAATCTTCCCGCTGCCTGCGCTGCCTGCGGCTTGTTATGGCGGCTACCTGATTGTTGACTGCTGAGTTTGCAAAACCTGCCAGCGCCCATGCGCGGAAACGCCATTGCCCGCATACGTCGCCTGCCAGGCGTGATATTGCTGCCGAATCTGGCGATACTGGCAAACTGCCGATACTGGCGAAGCTGACGCAACAGCCGCCATTGGCGTAACCATCGCAACAAAAACAGGGGCCGTTGCCCTTTGCTTCAAGCCCCATACGGGATCAAGCCGCACGACAGCCGTCTGCGGAGCGGAACGGGAGATTTTATGCCCTTTGTTACCATTAATGGGACGCAGGCTGCTTTTCAGCCCGGCCAGACCATTCTTGACGTTGCCGAAAAGCTCGGCATCTTCATTCCTACCCTGTGCTGGCTGCCCCGGACGGGACACGGCAAGGTCTGCCGCATCTGCTCAGTGGAAGTGCGCGGGCATGACCGCCTTCTGCCGGCCTGTTCCTCCCCCGCCGAAGACGGCATGGTCATTGAAACCGAATCGCCCCGTGTGCTGGCCGCGCGCAAAAATATTCTTTCGATGCTGGTGGCCGAGGGCCGCCACGACTGCTTCCTGCGCAAACTGCCCGTGGACATGTGGCCGCCCTATCAAAAGGCCGCGGGCGGCATGCCCCATCGCGAGCATCCCTGCCCCGCCGAAGGCACATGCCGCCTTCAGGCTCTGGTCATGAAATGCAACGTCCCTGTCAAAGACCTGATTCCCGAGCCGGGCAGTTTTCCTCTGGATAACGATCACCCGATGATCACGCGCGACTTCAGCCGCTGCGTACAGTGCGGGCGCTGCGCATCGGTCTGTTCCGCCGTGCAGGTGAACGACGCCATTCCGCCCCAATTCGGCCGCCGGTCTGAAAAAGACGCATGGTGGCCGCTGGTGGACTATGACCGCTGTACCCACTGCGGGGAATGCGTGCAGGCATGCCCCACCGGAGCGCTGACCGCCAAAAAATCCTATGGCCTTGCCACCCGCGAAGACAAGGTGGACAGCGTGCGCACAACCTGTCCCTACTGTGGCGTGGGCTGCCAGTTGAACCTTTCCGTCAGGGACGGCCGCATCATCGAGGTCAACGGCGTTGAAAACGCACTGCCCAACAAGGGCAGCCTGTGCGTCAAGGGCCGCTTCGGCTACGATTTCATCTACAGTAAAGACCGGCTCACCGACCCGCTTATCCGGCAGCGGGACGGTTCGTTCAGAACCGCCTCATGGGACGAGGCCCTGGATCTCATTGCGGCCAGGTTTTCCGCTGCCATCGAAAAACACGGTCCCGACTCCGTGGCAGGCGTGGCCTGCGCCCGCAGCATCAACGAAGACAACTACCAGATGCAAAAACTCTTTCGCGCGGTGTTCAAGACCAATAATATTGATCACTGCGCGCGTACCTGACACGCCCCCACTGTGGCCGGTCTGGCCGCATCGTTCGGTTCCGGGGCTATGACCAACAGCTTTGCCCACATGGGCGAGGCCAAAATGATCTTTCTCATCGGTTCCAATATCACGGAGGCGCATCCCGTGGCCGGAACCCTTGTCAAACAGGCTGTGCGCAAGGGTTGCCGCCTTATTGTGGCCGACCCGCGCCGCACCGGCATCGCCAAGGAGGCGGAAACCCATCTGCAATTGCGGGTGGGATCGGACATTGCCCTGCTCAACGCCATCATGCACGTGCTCATCAAGGAAAACCTGCATGACAGGCATTATGTGGCGCGGCACACGCTGGGCTTTGAAGAGCTGCGCGCCCATGTGGCAAACTGCACGCCCGAAAGCGCGGCTCCCATATGCGGCATTGATGCGGAAACCATCAGGCAGACCGCGCGCGACCTTGCCTCGGTCAGGCCCGCCATGCTGGCCTACACCCTCGGCATCACGGAGCACACCAGCGGCGTCAACAACGTGCTGGCCTGCGCCGCGCTGCAAATGCTTCTGGGCAATGTGGGCAAACCCCTGGGTGGGGTAAACCCCTTGCGCGGGCAGAACAACGTGCAGGGTTCGTGCGATATGGGCGCTCTGCCCGATACCTATCCCGGCTACGGCAAAGTAGCAGACCCGGCGGCCAGAGAGCATCTGGAGCGCTTCTGGGGGGTCTCCCTGCCTGCGGAGCCGGGCATCATGATGCCCGACATGCTGGACGGGCTTAAATCAAAAAAAATCAAGGCAATGTATATTTTTGGTGAAAATCTCGCCAATACCGAACCCGATATCAGCCATGTGGAAAGCTGCCTCGCCGCTGCCGAATTTCTGGTGGTTCAGGACATTTTTCCCAATGAAACAAGCAGATTCGCGCATGTAATCTTGCCCGCCGCTGCCTGGGGTGAAAAAGACGGCACATTCACCAACAGCGAACGCCGCGTCAGCCGTGTGCGCGCCGCCAGCCCGGCCCCGGGCAACGCCTGGGAAGATTGGCGTATTTTCAAGGAACTGGCAGCCCGCTTCGGGCACAACGGGCAGGCAGATTCCGCCCAGGAACTGTGGGACAACGAGGTATCTCCCC
>NZ_JBAIYR010000267.1:0-3242 GCF_036763145.1 Desulfovibrio sp. 1188_IL3213
CCTTCTGCCTGGCGGCCAGATTCACTCGCGGCACTTCCTGCCTGTGCGCCAAAAATCGGCCGTGCGCCTGCGGCGGCCGCAGCCTGTCCGCTTTCTGCGGCAAGGGGATCAAGGCCGCAGCCCTTGCGGCTTATGCGGCTTTTCGCTAGGGTCTTTTTCTACATATTCCTTTTGTCCGGCACTGTGGCAAAGCGGAGCGTTATATTCAGCCGCATACCATACCAAGTATACTCCCGCGGCCCGGCTCCGTCTTTCCCGCTGCCGGTGCAAAACCACTATGAAAAACAGCCCCAGGCCGGGCGGAATACCGCTTTTTTCACCATACCACTAAAAAAACGCCCGGACGGCGCGTCGCCGTTATGCCGGGCTTACAGTCAGGAGCCTGCCATGCCCGCTGCCCGCACCATCGGTTCGCGTATCCGTGCCTTTCGCGAAGAGCGCGAGGTTGACCTCGAAAGCCTGGCCCAGAATACCGGCCTGGACCAGTGCTATCTGCAAAAGCTTGAAAGCGATGCCATCTATCCCAGCATCGGTCCCTTGCAGAAGGTAGCCCGCGCCCTCGGCGTGCGCCTGGGAACGTTTCTGGACGACCAGTTTACCCGTGACCCCATCATGGGCTGCATCCACGATTCGTGCGAGGGCGAAGAAGCCCTGCACACCGGTCGCATTCCGCGCCCCAGCTACACCTACCAGCCTTTGGGCAAGGGCAAGAACGACCGCAATATGGAGCCGTTCCATATCCGCATTTTTCCCGACACCGGCGAACGCAAAACCAGTTCGCATCAGGGCGAAGAATTCATTCTGGTGCTCAAGGGCGAACTGCTGGTTGTTTATGGCCGCGAAAACCATGTGCTCAAGCCCGGCGAAACCATCTACTATAACTCCATCGTTCCCCATTATGTAGGCGCGGCGGGCGATGAGCCGGTAGAAATTCTGGCCGTGGCCTATAACCCCTAGGCAGCCGCGCGGACAAGGTTTCTCGGGCGCCCTTGAGCGAAACAGGGCGCCCGCGACCGGGAATTGCCGCTGCCCGGCCCAAAACAGGCAAAATTTGACGCAGACCGGCGGACTATAAGGGCAAAGCCATCCAGCCGGTAACGCGCTTATTTTCCCGGACGGACTCACGGCGAAAAACGCATCCGCCCCGCCAAGGCACAGGAGAAAATATGGAAGAAAAAGTTCGCCAGCGCCAAGCCCAGTTTGAACTGCGCGAATGGACGCTGGGCCAGATTCTTGACCATACGGTAAGCCGATATCCCGACAGGGAGGCCCTTGTTTACGCCGACCGCGACTACCGCCAGACCTGGCGGGAATTCGGCGACATGGTGGACCGCTTCGCCAAGGGGCTGATGGCGCTGGGCATTCAAAAAGGCGAAAAGGTGGCCGTATGGGCCACCAACGTGCCGTACTGGGTGGCCCTGCAATTTGCCACGGCCAAGATCGGGGCCATACTGATCACGGTAAACACCAACTACCGCGAGCACGAGCTGCGCTATCTGCTCACCCATTCCGAGTGCGAAAACATTTTTCTTATCGACAGCGTGCGCGACCACGACTATCTGGAAACCCTGTACCGCATCGCGCCCGAACTGCGTGTGCAGGCCAGGCGTTCCCTTGTGTGCAACAGCCTGCCGCACCTCAAACGCGTCTGCTTTCTGGGCATGGAAAAACACCGGGGCATGTATTCCGTACCGGAAATACTCTCCCTGTCGGTCATGGTGGACGACGATGAATACAAGGCCCGGCAGGATTCGCTGCACCCCTGGGACGTCATCAACATGCAGTATACCTCGGGGACCACGGGCTTTCCGCGCGGGGTCATGCTTACCCATGTGGGCGTGGGCCTGAACGGCTACTGGATAGGACGCCACCAGAACTTCGGCCCTGAAGACAGGGTGTGCCTGCCTGTGCCGCTCTTCCACTGCTTCGGCTGCGTGCTGGGTGTTTCGGCCTGCGTCAACCACGGGGCCACAATGGTGATCCTTGAATCCTTCAATCCGCTCAAGGTGCTGGCCGCCGTGGACTCCGAGCGCTGCACGGCCCTGTATGGCGTGCCGACCATGTTTCTGGCGGAACTGGAGCACAAGCTCTTTCACCGTTTTGACATGTCGAGCCTGCGCACGGGCATCATGGCCGGGTCCGTCTGCCCCGAGCCGCTCATGCGCCGCGTCATTGACGACATGAACATGAAAGAGCTCACCATCTGCTACGGGCTTACGGAAGGCTCACCCGTCATGACCCAGTCCGATATTCACGACAGCCTGCAGCAGCGCTGCGAAACCGTGGGCTGCGCCATGCCCGGCATCGAAGTGCGTGTGGCCGATCCCGAAACCTGCGAAGAACTGCCGCGCGGTCAGGTGGGCGAAATTCTCTGCCGGGGCTACAATGTCATGAAGGGCTACTACAATATGCCCGAAGACACGGCGCGCACCATCAGCCCCGAAGGCTGGCTGCATTCCGGCGACCTCGGCGTTATGGACGAGCAGGGCTACCTGCGCATTACGGGCCGCATCAAGGACATGATTATCCGGGGAGGAGAAAACGTCTATCCGCGTGAAATAGAAGAATATCTCATGGGTATGCCCGGCGTGCTGGACGTGCAGGTGGTGGCAGTGCCAAGTTTCAAGTATGGCGAAGAGGTGGCTGCCTTCATTATTCCCCGCCCCGGCGTGGAAATCGGCCCGGAAGACGTGCGGGCTTTCTGCCGCGGCAAGATCGCCTGGTTTAAAATACCCAAATACGTCGCTGTAATAAGTGGGTTCCCCCTGACGGCCAGCGGCAAGATACAAAAATACAAGCTGCGTGAGCAGGCCGCCCAGATGTGGCCTGAAGCCATGGAGCCGAAGCAGTAGGGCGCGTTTGCCCTGAATTCCGGCACGGCATTCAGGCCGTGCCGCGAAATGCCCGCAAGACGTTTTACGTCCGGCGGATGTTTCGCCACAAAAACTCCCGGCACGGTCTTATACCCCTGGCAGAGCATCCCCGCTTTGCATCGCAACGCCTACGGTCAGGCATCTTTGCCGCCCTCGGACTGCAATTGTGCCAAACCTCACGGCACAACATGAAAATGACCATGCCGGATGCAAAGGATCCTACGTGAACGATAAAGACTTTTCCTATGACGAACCGCTGTCCATGCCCGGCGCTCCTGTCTCTGGCGGTGGCGCGGCGCATGAGCATGCCCCGCAGAAAGAATCCGCCAGGGTGCAGTCCCCGGCCGAAAAGCCGGCTGCCGCTCCTTG
>NZ_JBAIYR010000268.1:0-3214 GCF_036763145.1 Desulfovibrio sp. 1188_IL3213
GCCACTGCCGTGCATGTGCCCAAGGACGCCGACGAAAAATTCAAACTGTGGGAAGCCCGCCGCATGGCCCTGCCCGTGCTGGCCCGCTGCCGTCCCACCACCGTGCTTGAAGACGCCACCGTGCCGCGTTCGCAGATTCCTGCCATGATGAAGGCCGTTAACGAAATCGCGGCCAAGTACAAGGTTGAGGTCGGTACGTTTGGTCACGCCGGTGACGGCAACCTGCACCCCACCTTCCTGTGCGACAAGCGCGACAAGGACGAGTTCCACCGCGTGGAAGAGGCCATTGACGAAATGTTCGACGTGGCCCTCAAGCTGCACGGCACGCTTTCGGGCGAGCACGGCATCGGCACGGCCAAGGCCAAGTGGATGGAAAAAGAAACCTCGCGCGGCACCATTCTGTTCTCTCAGCGGCTGCGTCGCGCCCTTGACCCCAAGGGCCTGTTCAACGCCACCAAGCTGGTGGGAATCTAGGAGCCTTACATGAGTAATCTGCACGAACTGGCCCAGCGCCTCATGGCGCTGGACGACAGAGTCACGGCCTGCATGAAATGCGGCATGTGCCAGGCCGTGTGCCCCATGTTCGGCGCTTCCGGTATGGAGGCCGACGTGGCGCGCGGCAAGCTGGCGCTCATCGACAATCTGGCCCATGAAATGATCCAGGACCCCGAAGCCGTGGCCGACAAGCTGGGCCGCTGCCTTCTGTGCGGCTCCTGTCAGGCGTCCTGCCCTCCCGGCGTCCAGATCATGGACGTGTTTATGGAAGCGCGGGAAATCGTCAACGCCTACCTGGGCCTGCACCCGGTCAAGAAAATGATCTTCCGCGCGGTGCTGCCGCAGCCCGGCGTGTTCAACCTTGCCATGCGCATGGGTGCTCCGGTTCAGGGGCTGATCTTCCGCAGCACAGGTTCGGCTCAGGGTACGGTGTGCGCGCCCATGCTGAACTTCATGCTGGGTGACCGCCATATGCGCCCCCTGGCAAAAAAGCCGCTGCACGTTCGTCATGGCGCGCTTGACGAACGCCGCCCCGCCGGCGGCATCAAGGTGGCTTTTTATCCGGGCTGCATGGGCGACAAGATGTATGTTGACATGGCCGAAGCCTGCCTCAAGGTGCTGCGTCACCACAAGGTGGCGGTGTTCATGCCCAAGGGGCTGACCTGCTGCGGCATTCCCGCCCTGTCTTCCGGCGATGCCGAGGGCATGGTCAAGCAGATGAAGGTCAACCTGCGCGTTCTTGACGGCGCGGATTTCGACTACATTCTCAGCCCCTGTGGTTCCTGCACTTCCACCATCAAGGAACTGTGGCCCCGCTATGCCGGACGCCTGGGCGCCGTGGAACTGCGCAAGGCCGAGCAGCTTGCCGCCAAGGCTATGGACATCAACGCCTTTCTTGTGGATGTGCTCAAGGTGCAGCCTGCCGAAGCTCCGGCGGGCAATGCCACCACGGTGACCTACCACGACTCCTGCCATCTCAAGAAATCCCTGGGCGTCGTGGGCCAGCCCCGCGCCGTCATGGCGGCCAACCCCGCCTACAAGGTGGTGGAAATGGCCGAAGCCGACCGCTGCTGTGGCTGCGGCGGCTCGTTTAACCTCTTCCACTATGACTATTCACGCAAGATAGGCCAGCGCAAGCGCGACAACGTGGTGTCCTCCGGGGCCGAGGTTGTGGCTGCGGGCTGCCCCGCCTGCATGATGCAGCTTGAAGACGTGCTCTCGCACAACAAAGACCGTGTGCGCGTCAAACATACCGTTGAAATATACGCTGAAAGCCTGAGATAAAAACGGCCGCTCCGGCGGGAAGCGTTTTTCCGCCGGAGCGGCGCGGCATGGCCGCGTAATCATGATGACCGAAAGGAGAATCCTATGCCCCCTGTGAACCAGGAACTGGTCGAAGCCTTTGCCGCCAAGGCCGCGGCGGTCAGCGCAGTGGTGCAGGAAGCGCCCACCATGGCCGCGGCCCTGCAATATGTTGTGGACGTGTGCGCCAGCAAGGCTCCTGCTGAAATTCTGGCTGACGAGCCAGGCGCCGCGCAAGGCCCCTTGAGCCCCAACAACGTGCCTACCCGGGTGCAGCGTGTTGTGGCAGCCCCTGAACTCAACGATGCGGACTTTGCCTCTCTGGCCGCGGCCTGTGAGGAAAAGGGCTTTCTTTGCATTCGCGAAGGGCTGCGCAACTACCTCGCCGGCATTGATGTGGGCCTTTCCACTGGCATTGTGGGTGTTGCGGCCAGCGCCACCTGCATGCTGAACACCGACAGCGAAGACGTGCGCCTGACGGGCATGATTTCTGAAGTGTCCATGATTCTTTTGCGCAAGTCCGATATTTACCCCGATCTGCCGTCCATTGCCCAGTTTTTGCGTGAGCGCATGAACTCGGCCCCGGCCACCTATACCACTTTGGTGACGGGTCCCAGCCGCACGGCTGATATTGAACGTGTGGCAGCCGTGGGCGTACATGGCCCGCTGGAACTCCACATCATTCTTCTGGAGGACTAACCCATGCATGACGCCCTTAAAAGCAGTTCCGGCTACCACAAGGAGCTGGACGAAGCTCTGAATGACGAATTCCTGCGCCGCACTCTCGACACCTTCGCCGTGGCCTACCGCGCCAACCGCGAAGCCGTGTTCAAGGAAGTGGACGAGCGCGCCCTTATTGCCCAGGTGGCCGATGCCAAAGACTACGCCTGTCAGCATATGGAAGAACTGTATTCCCAGTTCAAGGCCGAAGCCGAAAAGCGTGGCGTGCATGTGCACCGCGCCGCCACGGCTGCCGAAGCCAACGAGATCATTGCGCGCATTGCCAGGGAAAACAACGTCAAGCGCGTGGTGAAATCCAAATCCATGACGGCTGAAGAAATCGAGTTGAATCCCGCTCTTGAGGCCCAGGGTCTCATTGTGGATGAAACCGACCTCGGCGAATGGATCATCCAGTTGCGGCACGAAGGCCCTTCCCACATGGTTATGCCCGCCATCCACCTTTCGCGTTACCAGGTGGCCGACGATTTCACCAAGGCCACCGGCGTGAAACAGGATTCGGACGTGCAGCACCTGGTCAAGGTGGCCCGCGTGCAGCTGCGCCGCAAGTTTATTGCCGCGGATATGGGCATCAGCGGCTGTAACTTCGCCGTGGCCGAAAACGGCTCGGTGTCCACCGTGACCAACGAGGGCAACGCCCGCATGGTCACCACGCTGCCGCGCGTGCATGTCGCCATTG
>NZ_JBAIYR010000269.1:0-3214 GCF_036763145.1 Desulfovibrio sp. 1188_IL3213
GGATGTAAAAAGCGTGTCGCCGTGGGCGCGGGCCAGGCCGCGCCCGTCATGGGTCAGGCTTTCTATATGAAGGGTAATGGTATCGTTCATCGCCCTAAAACATAGCAGCGCAAGGGCAGTATGCCAAGGAAAACTATCAGGAAAAACTATGGATTTGGTTGCAAGTGCGGTAAGAATGCGCGTTCTGGAGGATTTTTGCTTGTATCGTGGCGGCCCTTGGGGTAAAAGCGCCGTGCGGCTGCATGCCGCCGCCCCGGGGCGGCGGCGGCGCGTCCTTGCCGAAAAAATGCGGAAGGCGCTTGACATTTGCCGTGCAATAGGGCAAATATGCCTTTCTCTTTTTGGAGGTTGATATCATGTACGCGATTATCGAAACCGGCGGAAAACAGTACCGCGTTGAAGAAGGTTCCAAGATCGTTGTGGAAAAGCTCGCGGCGCAGGCCGGAAGCGAAATTTCCCTGGACAAGGTGCTGATGGTCGGCGGCGCCGAATGCAAAGTCGGCGCTCCCTATCTTGCCGGGGCCGCTGTTACGGCGGAAGTGGTGGATCACGGGCGCGGCCCCAAGATCAAAGTGTTCAAGCGCTGGCGCCGCAACGACTCGCGCAAGATGCGCGGTCATCGTCAGGACTTCACCACCATTCGCGTCAAGAGCATCAACGGCTAGAACCTTTTAAGGGTTCTGGCGGGCGTGAGGGCGAACGCCCGATGTCCGGATGTGCGGGTTCCATACGGAGCCGGTTTGTCCGGTTGAGCGAAAAATTTACTCGCCCAGGCTGAGCTTCAGGGTTCAGCGCACCAGGGAGGCTATTATGGCTCAAAAGAAAGCAGGCGGCTCTTCGCGTAACGGCCGCGACAGTGTAGGCCAGAGGCGCGGCGTTAAACGTTTCGGCGGCCAGCGTGTTCTTGCCGGCAATATTCTGGTGCGCCAGTTGGGCACCACTGTGCACCCCGGCGTCAACGTGGGCATGGGCAGGGATTTTACCCTGTTCGCCAAGATTGATGGCGTGGTGCGCTTTGAAAAGTATATCCGCAAGCGCCGCGTGCTTACGCGCGTGCATGTGGAGGCGGCCGCCAGCTAGCGCGGCCGCGTGGGATTTGTTTATAAGGGAAGGGGCCGCAAGGCTTCTTCCCTTTCGGTGTTTGTGCGTTGCAAAATACGCCGACGCGAACATGCCGGGGCGCATGCTTTGTGACGGGCCGTCGGGCCTTTGAGGCTTTTTGTTCGGGCATGCGTTTTGGGTCCTGTTTGCTGTGGTCCGGGTTGCCCTGTTGCGGTCAGCCCGGTTCCGATTGGGACAGGCGCGGGCTGCTCAGATTCTGCCCGCTGAGGTCCGGTGTTTGGTTCAGGATATGGTTCGGTTTATGGCAGATCGGCCGATCAGGCCAGGCGTGGGCTGCACCGGTGCTTGCAGCGTTTTTTGAAACTGCTTCGGTGGCTGCGCATGTAGGCGTCTGCTGCGGCTGTTGCCGGAGGCTGATTGCAGGTGGGAGCACTCGCATGTGCGCCGTAAAGTGCTGCGAAAGCGCTGCAAAACCACTGACAAGCGTATAGAGCGCGCTGGTGCACGTTGAGAATATATTTTCTCAAAGGCAGCATGCTTTTGTGCGCACATGCGGTGAACGCCATAGCGGTGAACGCCAGACCGGCTGCCGCACTCGCGGGATTTGTCCCGATGTGCGGATTTTTTCCTGCGCCGCAGAACTGCTGCGCGAGGCGTGTTTCTCCGCATGCGTGAAAGGGGCAGGCCTGTCGTGTGCAGGTAGAGTGCGGTGCTGCCCCACCGGGCATTTGGGGATGTTGACGCGCGGGGTGGGCGTTTGCCCCGGCCGCCGTGCGGGCAGGGCAAAAACAGCTTGAGAAACAAGCCCGTGAGCATCGGGCAGAGGATATTACATGAAATTTGTGGATGAAGCCAGAATTCAGGTGCGCGCCGGTAAAGGCGGACATGGCTGCCTGTCGTTCCGGCGTGAAAAATTTGTGCCTCGCGGCGGCCCGGACGGCGGCAACGGGGGCGATGGCGGCTCTGTGTACCTCAGGGCAGACAACCGTCTGCTTTCACTGTACGATTTTCGGCTCAAGCGTCTGTATGAGGCGCAGAACGGTCGCCCTGGCGAAGGCAGCCAGTGCGATGGCCGCAAGGGCGAGAATCTGGTTCTGAACCTGCCTGTGGGAACGCTGGTATACGCTGAAGGCCCGGAAGGCGAGGTGCTGGTGGCCGACCTGAGCGAGCCGGACACGGAAGTGCTGGTGGCGAGCGGCGGCCGGGGGGGCAAGGGAAATGAGCATTTCAAGTCTTCCACCATGCGCGCGCCGCGTTTTTCGCAGCCCGGCGAACCTGGTGAGGAGTTCAGTCTGCGGCTTGAGCTGAAAATTTTAGCGGATGCCGGTCTTATCGGCTTGCCCAACGCCGGAAAGTCCACTTTTATTTCGCAGGTTTCGGCCGCGCGGCCCAAGATTGCGGCCTATCCCTTCACCACGCTCACACCCAACCTGGGCGTGATGATTGATGAGGCAGACCCGGACAAGCGCATGGTTATCGCCGACATTCCGGGCCTTATTGAAGGGGCGCACGAGGGCCTTGGCCTTGGCCTGCGTTTTCTCAAGCATGTGGAGCGCACACGTTTTCTCGTGCACATTCTCAGCATCGAGGATGTGGGCGATGAAGACCCCTGGGCGGGCTTCACCCTGGTCAATGAGGAATTGCGCCGTTTCGACGAGGAACTGGGCGAACGCAAGCAGATCGAGGTGGTAAACAAGATCGACCTCGCAAGCCCTGAAAGGTTGGAAGCTCTGAAAGAGCGGGCCAGGGCTGACGGGCGTCAGGTCTACTTTATTTCGGCCCGTGATGGTCTGGGACTTGAGCCTCTTGTGCAGGAGCTTTGGCAGGTGTGCGAGAGCACCGCGCGCAATGAACCGATTGTGCGTCTGGAAGGCCCCACCGAGGTGGAAGAAGAGGAATTTCCCGAAATTGAAGTTATCTATACCCGCGAATAGCGGGTTGTGGAGCGGATATGAGCAGGCAGCGCCCACTTGGTACGGCGGCCGAAGCCGAACAGCCGGAGCAGTGCGACAAGTGTCATTCTGAAGAAGAGCGGTCTGAAACCTGGCAGCAGGAGCGCGCGCGCGTTCTGGCTCAGGCGAGGGTGATTGTGGTCAAGGTGGGCAGCGCCGTGCTGACGGACGCCACCGGCTTGAGCAGTCCCGTGCTTGCG
>NZ_JBAIYR010000270.1:0-3207 GCF_036763145.1 Desulfovibrio sp. 1188_IL3213
ATAATAGTTTAAAGTTTTCAATTAAATGGCGGTCCCGACGGGATTTGAACCCGCGATCTCCTGCGTGACAGGCAGGCATGTTAACCCCTACACCACGGAACCGCATGGAGGTTAACGGGATAGAACCGCTGACCCTCTGCTTGTAAGGCAGATGCGCTCCCAGCTGAGCTAAACCTCCATATCTTTAATTAAATGACCCGTACGGGACTCGAACCCGTGTTACCGCCGTGAAAGGGCGGTGTCTTAACCGCTTGACCAACGGGCCAATAAAAAAATATTGCTACGGAGAGTAAGGGATTCGAACCCTTGAGACAGGAATACCCGCCTACATGATTTCCAATCATGCTCCTTCGGCCACTCGGACAACTCTCCAAGATAGGAGCACAAAGGCCCAATACTCTATAATTATTCTCTTTCGAGAAACTCCGGCAGTAGGACTCGAACCTACGACATCATGATTAACAGTCATGCGCTACTACCAACTGAGCTATGCCGGAATAAACCGCGTGGCGACGTCCTAATCTCACAAGGGGCAACCCCTCACTACAATCGGCGCTAAGAAGCTTAACTTCTGTGTTCGACATGGGAACAGGTGTATCCTTCTCGCTATCGCCACCACACTACTATTTAATTGAGTAAACGTCGTTCACTCAAAACTGGATCAGAAACATTCTAACAACCGTGAATCAATTTTTGGTTAAGTCCTCGATCGATTAGTATCAGTCCGCTCCGTACATCACTGCACTTCCACTCCTGACCTATCTACCTGATCTTCTCTCAGGGATCTTACTTTCTTAAAGAAATGGGAAATCTCATCTTGAGGTGGGCTTCACACTTAGATGCTTTCAGCGTTTATCCCTTCCCTACATAGCTACCCAGCGATGCCTCTGGCGAGACAACTGGTACACCAGCGGTAAGTCCATCCCGGTCCTCTCGTACTAAGGACAGATCCTCTCAAATTTCCAACGCCCGCGACGGATAGGGACCGAACTGTCTCACGACGTTCTGAACCCAGCTCGCGTGCCGCTTTAATGGGCGAACAGCCCAACCCTTGGGACCGACTACAGCCCCAGGATGCGACGAGCCGACATCGAGGTGCCAAACCTCCCCGTCGATGTGGACTCTTGGGGGAGATAAGCCTGTTATCCCCAGGGTAGCTTTTATCCGTTGAGCGATGGCCCTTCCATGCGGAACCACCGGATCACTAAGCCCGACTTTCGTCCCTGCTCGACTTGTAGGTCTCGCAGTCAAGCTCCCTTGTGCCTTTACACTCTGCGAATGATTTCCAACCATTCTGAGGGAACCTTTGGGCGCCTCCGTTACTCTTTAGGAGGCGACCGCCCCAGTCAAACTGCCCATCTGACACTGTCTCCCACCACGATTAGTGGTGCGGGTTAGAGTGGTCATAACACAAGGGTAGTATCCCACCAGCGCCTCTGTCGAAACTAGCGTCCCGACTTCTACGGCTCCTACCTATCCTGTACATGTGGTACAAACACTCAATATCAAACTGCAGTAAAGCTCCATGGGGTCTTTCCGTCCTGTCGCGGGTAACCTGCATCTTCACAGGTACTAAAATTTCACCGAGTCTCTCGTTGAGACAGTGCCCAAATCGTTACGCCTTTCGTGCGGGTCGGAACTTACCCGACAAGGAATTTCGCTACCTTAGGACCGTTATAGTTACGGCCGCCGTTTACTGGGGCTTCAATTCGTACCTTCGCTTACGCTAAGCACTCCTCTTAACCTTCCAGCACCGGGCAGGCGTCAGCCCCTATACGTCATCTTTCGATTTTGCAGAGACCTGTGTTTTTGATAAACAGTCGCTTGGGCCTATTCACTGCGGCTGATCGTTAGATCAGCACCCCTTCTCCCGAAGTTACGGGGTCATTTTGCCGAGTTCCTTAACGAGAGTTCTCTCGCTCACCTTAGGATTCTCTCCTCGACTACCTGTGTCGGTTTGCGGTACGGGCCATTGTTTTCTCACTAGAAGCTTTTCTCGGCAGTGTGACATCAGGAACTTCGGTACTATTATTTCCCTCCCCATCACAACTTGTCCTTAAAGATGTAAGCATTTGACTCACATCAAGACTCATTGCTTGGACAGACATTTCCAATCGTCTGATTCCTTAGCCTCCTGCGTCCCTCCATTGCTCAAACAAAAACAACGGGTACAGGAATATCAACCTGTTATCCATCGCCTACGCCTTTCGGCCTCGGCTTAGGTCCCGACTAACCCTGGGCGGACGAGCCTTCCCCAGGAAACCTTAGTCATTCGGTGGACAGGATTCTCACCTGTCTTTCGCTACTCATACCGGCATTCTCACTTCTAAGCGCTCCAGCAGTCCTCACGATCTACCTTCAACGCCCTTAGAACGCTCTCCTACCAACACACCATTGGTGTGTTCCACAGCTTCGGTAAACTATTTAGCCCCGGTACATTTTCGGCGCAGGGTCACTCGACTAGTGAGCTATTACGCACTCTTTAAATGGTGGCTGCTTCTAAGCCAACATCCTAGTTGTCTGTGCAACCCCACATCCTTTTCCACTTAATAGTTATTTGGGGACCTTAGCTGGTGGTCTGGGCTGTTTCCCTTTCGACTATGGATCTTATCACTCACAGTCTGACTCCCAGAGATGAATGGATGGCATTCGGAGTTTATCTGAATTCGGTAACCCGAGATGGGCCCCTAGTCCAAACAGTGCTCTACCTCCATCATTCTTACTCTGAGGCTAGCCCTAAAGCTATTTCGGAGAGAACCAGCTATCTCCAAGTTCGTTTGGAATTTCTCCGCTACCCACACCTCATCCCCGCACTTTTCAACGTACGTGGGTTCGGTCCTCCAGTGCGTTTTACCGCACCTTCAACCTGGACATGGGTAGATCACATGGTTTCGGGTCTACGACCACTTACTCATTCGCCCTATTCAGACTCGCTTTCGCTGCGGCTCCGTCTTTTCAACTTAACCTCGCAAGTAATCGTAACTCGCCGGTTCATTCTACAAAAGGCACGCTATCACCCATTAACGGGCTCTAACTTGTTGTAGGCACACGGTTTCAGGATCTATTTCACTCCCCTTCCGGGGTGCTTTTCACCTTTCCCTCACGGTACTGGTTCACTATCGGTCGACGGTTAGTACTTAGCCTTGGAAGATGGTCCTCCCGTATTCCCACGAGGTTTCACTTGCCTCGCGGTACTCATGTACCGGC